>NZ_JBFRIY010000032.1:0-14101 GCF_041468565.1 Shewanella sp. 10N.286.54.B9 | reverse complement strand
TGGCTGTGGCTGTGGCTGTGCAGAATATTGACGAGAAACTAAAACTAATGCAATTAAATTAGAGGCATAAAAAAGGCCGAACAAATTGTTCGGCCTTTTAAACTAAGACTTATTTACTCTGCAGTGTCTTCAACAGCTTCAGCTGCTTCAGGACGACCTACTAGTTCAATGTACGCCATAGGCGCTTTATCACCAGTACGTAGACCGCACTTAAGAATACGAGTGTAACCACCAGGACGTTCCTGGAAGCGTGGACCCAATTCAGTAAATAACTTACCAACGACTTCAGCGTCGCGAGTACGTGCAAATGCCAAACGGCGGTTTGCTACACTATCACTCTTAGCAAGTGTTATCAGAGGTTCAACTACGCGACGCAGTTCTTTCGCTTTAGCTACAGTAGTTTTGATCACTTCGTGACGAACTATTGAGCATGCCATGTTACGGAACATAGCTTGACGATGACTGCTGTTACGGTTTAGTTGACGACCACTCTTACGATGGCGCATGACCTAATCCTTATTACCTATATCTGTACTAATCTGGACTTAAAGGTCGTCTGCTAAACTAGCTGGAGGCCAGTTTTCAAGACGCATACCTAACGACAGTCCGCGAGATGCAAGAACATCCTTAATTTCGGTAAGAGATTTCTTACCCAAGTTAGGAGTTTTCAACAACTCAACTTCAGTGCGTTGTACCAGATCGCCGATGTAATGAATCGCTTCAGCCTTCAAACAGTTGGCTGAACGTACAGTTAGCTCTAAATCGTCGACAGGACGCAACAATATCGGATCGAACTCCGGCTTCTCTTCTACCGGTGCAGCCTCAGTCACATCACGTAACTCAACAAACGCATCTAGCTGTTCAGCAAGAATTGTTGCAGAGCGACGGATAGCTTCCTCAGGATCAATAGTACCGTTTGTGGTCATATCGATAACGAGTTTATCTAAGTCTGTACGCTGTTCAACACGAGCGGCTTCTACATTGTATGCAATGCGAGCAACTGGTGAGAACGAAGAATCAACCAACAAGCGGCCGATAGGGCGATCATCGTCTTCAGTTTGTGCACGGGCAGAAGCCGGTACATAACCACGACCACGCTCTACGCGGATACGCATGCTGACTTCATTATTACCTGTCAAATGACAGATAACATGGTCAGGATTCATAACGGTAACATCACCGTCATGCGTGATATCTGCTGCAGTAACAGGGCCTGCGCCTGACTTACTAAGCGTAAGCATAGCTTCGTCTTTCCCTTCGATAACAACTGCTAGACCTTTAAGGTTTAGCAATATCTCAAGGATATCTTCTTGCACGCCTTCCTTGCTACTGTATTCATGCAGTACACCATCGATCTCTACTTCGGTAACCGCGCAGCCTGGCATAGACGACAATAGGATACGACGCAACGCGTTACCTAAAGTGTGACCAAAACCACGCTCTAGCGGCTCCAGTGTAACCTTGGCACGTGTTGGATTAACCTGCTCGATATCAACGAGACGCGGTTTAAGAAATTCTGTAACAGAACCCTGCATTGTGTCCTCTCTTTTGTTTTAACTTTACTTAGAGTAAAGTTCGACGATCAGCTGTTCGTTAATTTCCGCAGACAAATCACTACGCTCAGGAATGCGCTTGAAAGCACCTTCCATCTTAGTGTTGTCAACTTCAACCCATGTTGGCTTTTCGCGTTGAGCCGACACTTCTAAAGCCGCTTTAATACGAGCTTGAGTACGTGACTTCTCGCGAACGCTCACTACATCATTCGCAGACACTTTGAATGATGGAATGTTAACGACGCTACCATTAACCATAATTGACTTATGGCTAACTAGCTGACGTGATTCAGCGCGTGTTGCACCAAAGCCCATACGATAAACTACGTTATCAAGACGGGTTTCTAAAAGAGTAAGTAGGTTTTCACCAGTGTTACCTTTTGTACGTGCAGCATCTTTGTAGTAGTTACGGAATTGCTTTTCTAGCACACCGTAAATACGACGAACTTTTTGTTTCTCGCGTAGCTGAACGCCATACTCAGACAAACGGGTCTTACGAGCGCCGTGTTGTCCAGGTGCAGTTTCAAGCTTACACTTCGAATCGATTGCTCTCACGCCGCTTTTTAGGAAAAGGTCTGTACCTTCTCTGCGGCTGAGCTTGAGCTTTGGACCCAAGTATCTTGCCATGTTCTTTCTCCAACTATCCTATTTAAAAACGACGTGTTAAACGCGACGTTTCTTAGGAGGACGACAACCATTATGAGGGATAGGCGTCACATCGGTAATATTGGTTATTTTGTAACCAACCGAGTTTAGTGCACGAATCGCAGATTCGCGTCCTGGACCTGGACCCTTCACAAACACTTCTAGGTTTTTAACACCGTAGTCCTGAGCGGCAGTACCTGCGCGTTCAGCAGCAACCTGTGCAGCAAATGGGGTAGATTTACGTGAACCACGGAAACCTGAACCACCAGAAGTTGCCCAAGATAGTGCGTTACCTTGACGATCTGTAATGGTAATAATAGTGTTGTTGAAAGACGCATGGATATGCGCCATACCATCAGCAACCTGTTTACGTACACGCTTACGCGGAGAACGTGACGGAACTTTAGCCATTGTGGATTACCCCGTTACTTTCTAATTGGTTTACGTGGACCTTTACGCGTACGCGCATTGGTCTTAGTACGTTGCCCACGAAGGGGAAGGCTACGACGATGGCGAAGGCCACGGTAACAACCAAGGTCCATAAGACGCTTGATGTTCATGGAAACTTCACGACGTAAATCACCTTCTACAATGTAGTTGGCAACTTCTTCGCGTAGAGTATCTATTTGAGCTTCGCTCAATTCCTTGATCTTAGCGTCTTCAGCAATTGAAGTAGCCGCGCAAATAGCTTGTGCGCGAGTACGACCAATGCCGTAGATAGCAGTCAATGCAATGACTGTGTGCTTTTGATCAGGAATGTTAATGCCAGCGATACGGGCCACTATGCACTCCTCAAGTTAAAGGTCATCTGTGAAAAGCCCGGTAGGATACTCGACAGACGACAATTTAGCAAATAATATTTTGACCAGCCCCGACTGGGCTGGTCAAATCTTTCTTTTAGCCTTGACGCTGTTTGTGTTTAGGTTCAACACAAATCACGCGAACAACGCCACTACGCTTTACGATCTTGCAGTTACGGCAGATCTTCTTCACGGAAGCTCGAACTTTCATTTCATCACTCCGAGATTACTAGCTTAGCGACCAAAGCGATCTAAATTCGCTTTGTTTACCAAGTTAGCTTTCTTCATTACAGACTCATACTGATGAGACATCATATGGGTCTGAACTTGAGCCATGAAGTCCATGATTACGACTACCATAATTAGTAGTGAAGTACCGCCAAAATAGAACTGTACTTGCCACGCAATTAACATGAACTCCGGAATTAAGCAGATAAAAGTAATATATAACGCGCCAGCTAATGTTAGGCGGGTCATTACTTTATCAATGTAACGCGAAGTCTGTTCTCCAGGACGAATCCCGGGAATAAACGCACCACTCTTCTTCAAGTTATCTGCCGTTTCGCGAGGGTTAAATACCAACGCAGTATAGAAGAAACAGAAAAAGATAATCGCCGTTGCATATAACAATGAGTACAGCGGTTGTCCTGGTGACACAGCAAGTGAAAAATCACTCAACCATGACATGGACTCATTTTGACCAAACCACTGAGCCAGTGTGCCTGGGAACAAAATGATGCTGGACGCAAAAATAGGCGGGATAACACCAGCCATATTTATCTTAAGCGGTAAATGTGTGCTTTGCGCGGCGAAGACCTTACGGCCCTGTTGACGTTTAGCATAGTTGACAACGATACGACGTTGTCCACGCTCTACAAATACCACAAAATATGTGACAGCAAAAACAATTACTGCCAGCAACAACAATACTAGTACACTTATGTCGCCTTGACGCGCCTGCTCGGCCGTTTGACCGATAGCAGATGGCAGACCTGCAACAATACCTGCGAAAATTAATATCGAGATACCGTTACCAATGCCTCTTTCGGTAATTTGCTCACCCAACCACATTAGGAACATTGTTCCTGTGACTAAGCTGACAACTGCAACGAAGTAGAATCCGAATCCTAGGTTTACTACTAAACCTGGAACTAAGTTCGGAAGACCTGTTGCGATACCGATAGCCTGGAATGTACCCAGGACCAACGTGCCGTATCGAGTATATTGACTAATCTTCTTTCGTCCCGACTCGCCTTCCTTTTTCAATTCAGCGAGCGCAGGATGAACGACTGTCAATAACTGCATAATGATCGATGCCGAAATATACGGCATGATACCTAATGCAAAAATAGAGGCACGTTCAAGGGCGCCACCAGAGAACATGTTAAACATGCCTAAGATGGTACCCTTTTGCTGATTAAACAGCTCTGCTAGTACAGCAGCGTCAATACCAGGAATTGGTACAAACGAACCGGCTCTAAAGACGATAATTGCACCAATCACGAACAGGAGACGGGTTTTCAATTCTGATAAACCGCCTTTCGCGCTTTTTAAATCAAGTCCTGGTTTTGCCATCGACGTATTATTCCTCGATCTTGCCACCGGCAGCTTCAATAGCTGCACGTGCACCTTTGGTTACCTTCAGACCTTTAACGGTCACAGGGCGCTCAATGGTACCTGAAAGAACGATTTTAGCAAACTGTATGTTGCGAGTAACTAGATTCGCATCTTTCAGCGCATTTAGGTCGATAACATCACCGTTAACTTTAGCTAGCTCGCTAATGCGAACTTCAGCTGATACCAACGCACGACGCGAGGTAAAACCGAATTTAGGTAGACGGATCTTAAGTGGCATTTGACCACCCTCGAAACCTACGCGAACACCGCCGCCAGAACGAGACTTCTGACCTTTGTGACCACGACCTGCAGTTTTACCTAGGCCTGAACCGATACCGCGACCTACACGCTTAGCTGCTGATTTAGCACCTGCAGCAGGTGATAGAGTATTTAGACGCATCTTATACTTCCTCCACCGAAACCATGTAGTAAACCTTGTTAATCATACCGCGAACAGAAGGAGTATCTTCTAGTTCAACAGTGTGATTAATGCGGCGTAGACCTAGACCAGTCAAAGTTGCACGATGCTTAGGCAAACGTCCAATTGAACTCTTGGTCTGAGTTACTTTAAGTGTTTTAGTAGCCATGGTGCATTAACCTCGAATTTCATCAACATTCAGGCCACGCTTAGCTGCAATTTGTGATGGTGACTTCATGTGCACCAACGCATCTACAGTTGCGCGAACGATGTTGATCGGGTTAGTAGAACCGTATGCTTTAGACAGAACGTTATGAACGCCTGCTACTTCCAATACGGCACGCATTGCGCCACCGGCAATAATACCGGTACCGTCAGAGGCTGGCTGCATGTAAACACGAGAACCAGTGTGACGACCCTTTACAGGGTGGTGTAAAGTACCGTTGTTCAATTCAACGTTTACAATGTTACGGCGAGCCTTTTCCATTGCTTTCTGAATTGCTGCTGGTACTTCACGCGCTTTACCATAGCCATAACCGACTTTACCATTACCATCACCGACTACAGTTAGTGCAGTGAAGCTAAAGATACGTCCGCCTTTAACTACTTTAGAAACACGATTAACTGCAACTAACTTCTCTTGCAGATCGTCTTTTTGTTGAGCTTCAAATTTAGCCATTTTTCATCATTCCTTAGAACTTGAGGCCAGCTTCACGAGCGGCGTCTGCTAATGCAGCAACGCGTCCGTGATACTTGAAGCCGGAACGATCGAATGCAACTACAGCTACGCCTTTTTCGATAGCGCGCTCTGCAACGGTTTTACCCACTGCTTTAGCTGCATCTACGTTACCTGTGTACTTTAGCTGCTCTGATACCGCTTTTTCAGCAGTAGAAGCTGCCGCCAACACTACGTTTGCAGGACTAATGACCTGAGCGTATGTGTGACGTGGTGTACGATGTACAACCAGACGGTTAACGCCCAGCTCTTGGATCTTCTTACGGGCGCGAGTTGCGCGGCGTAAGCGAGATGTTTTCTTATCCATATCGCGTTACCTACTTCTTCTTAGCCTCTTTACGGCGTACTTGTTCATCAGCGTAACGAACACCTTTACCTTTGTAAGGCTCTGGTGGACGGTAGCCGCGAATCTCAGCAGCAACCTGACCAATTAACTGCTTATCTGTACCCTTAAGTACGATTTCAGTTTGGCTAGGACATTCTGCTGTTACGCCGTCAGGAAGTTCGTGTACTAGTGGGTGAGAGAAACCTAGAGTCAAATCAACGCCTTTACCAGCGATTTTCGCACGGTAACCGACACCAATTAACTGAAGTTTCTTTTCAAAACCAGCTGTAACACCAACAACCATATTGTTGATTAGAGCTCGAGCAGTACCCGCTTGAGCGGCAGTTTTCACGCCTTCAACCGAACTACACTTAATTTCGTTGTCTTCTACAACAACAGAAACGTCAGCGTTAATTACTCGAGTCAAACTACCTTTAGTACCTTTTACGGTGATAGTTTGTTCGTTTAAAGTCACTTCTACGCCTGCAGGGATAGCGACTGGTGCTTTTGCGACACGAGACATTGCTAGCTCCTTATGCTACGTAGCAGATAACTTCCCCACCCATGCCATTTTGGCGGGCAGTACGATCAGTCATCAAACCTTTAGAAGTGGACACGATAGCGACACCCAGTCCGCCCATAACCTTTGGAAGTTCGTTTTTACCTTTGTAAATACGAAGACCAGGACGGCTAACGCGCTGGATAGTCTCAACGACTGGCTGACCTTGGAAATACTTAAGAGTAACTTCCAGTTCAGGCTTGGCTTCATCTGCTACGGCGTAGTCAGTGATGTAACCTTCTTCTTTAAGCACTTTCGCGATAGCGATTTTTAGCTTAGCAGAAGGCATCTTCACAGATACGTGTTTAGCAGCTTGGCCGTTACGAATACGTGTTAACATATCCGCAATAGGATCTTGCATGCTCATATTAGCTTACTCCGTGACAAGTGCTTACCAGCTGGCCTTGCGTAGGCCAGGAACTTCACCGCGCATAGTTGCTTCACGTAATTTAATACGGCTAAGGCCGAATTTACGTAGGAAACCATGTGGGCGACCAGTTTGACTACAGCGATTGCGCTGACGCGCAGAGCTAGAGTCACGTGGTAGAGCTTGTAACTTAAGTACTGCATCCCAACGATCTTCATCAGAAGTTGTTGGACTGCTAATGATAGCTTTAAGAGCTAGACGCTTTTCAGCGAACTTAGCTACGAGCTTGGCACGCTTTGCTTCACGTGCTTTCATTGAACTTTTTGCCATTACGCTACCCTTATTTCTTGAATGGGAAGTTAAAGCCTTCGAGCAAAGCTCGGCCTTCTTCGTCATTCTTCGCAGAAGTAGTGATTACAATATCCATGCCGCGGATCTTATCGATTTTATCGTATTCGATCTCTGGGAAGATAATTTGCTCACGTACACCCATCGCATAGTTACCACGACCGTCGAATGATTTAACACTCATACCACGGAAGTCGCGGATACGCGGGATTGCGATATCTACTAAACGCTCTAAGAATTCCCACATACGCTCACCGCGCAGTGTAACCTTACAGCCTATTGGGTAGCCTTCACGGATTTTAAAACCAGCAACTGACTTACGAGCTACAGTCACTACTGGCTTCTGACCAGCGATAGCAGTCATGTCACGAAGCGCATGCTCCATAACTTTCTTATCTGCTACTGCTTCGCCAACACCCATATTAAGGGTGATCTTTTCAATCCGAGGGACTTGCATGACACTGGTAAAACCAAACTTTTTGACAAGTTCAGGACTAACAGTCTCTTGATATTTATCATGCAGTTTCGCCATCGTTTACTCCAATTACTTAACGAGTTCACTGTTCGACTTAAAGAAACGGACTTTTTTGCCGTCTTCAAATCGGAAACCAACGCGATCAGCTTTGCCAGTGGCAGAGTTGAAAATCGCTACGTTTGATGCTTGTATCGGTGCTTCTTGCTCAACAATACCGCCAGCTACGCCCAATTGTGGGTTTGGCTTTTGGTGTTTCTTGACAAGGTTAATACCTTCTACAATTAATTTACCAGTAGTTAGAACCTGAGAAACCTTACCGCGTTTCCCTTGGTCTTTACCTGCTAGTACAATTACTTCGTCTTGACGACGTATTTTTGCTGCCATTTTGAAGCTCCTTACAGTACTTCTGGTGCCAGCGAGACAATTTTCATGAATTGCTCTGTACGCAATTCACGTGTCACTGGTCCAAAGATACGAGTACCAATCGGTGCAAGGTTTGCATTAAGCAATACCGCTGCGTTCCGATCGAAGCGAATGACAGAACCGTCTGGACGACGTACGCCTTTCTTAGTACGGACTACCACCGCGTTATATACATCACCTTTCTTCGCTTTACCGCGAGGAATTGCTTCTTTTACAGAAACCTTGATGACGTCGCCGATACCGGCATAACGACGATGAGAGCCACCCAAGACCTTAATACACTGAACTCTACGAGCGCCACTGTTACAGGCGACTTCTAGAGTCGATTGCATTTGGATCATTTTAAGTGCTCCGCTATCGTTACTTCACAATCCCACTTAGGGGTACATTTATTGCCCGATTTTCGACTTTAATTTAGTCAAAAATGGCGCGCAAGTGTAACACCTAAAAACAGGAATAGATAGTACTAAAAATACAAACGGCTCCGAAAATCGGAGCCGTTTAACTAAATACCTAATAAACTTAGGCTTTTGATACTACTTCAACCAGAGTCCAAGACTTTGTCTTAGACAGCGGACGGCATTCGCGAATAGTCACGACATCGCCAGCATTACACTGATTTTGTTCGTCATGTGCATGGATCTTAGTAGTACGCTTAAGGAACTTCCCGTATAAAGGATGCTTAACCTTACGCTCAATAGCTACAGTGATAGACTTGTCCATCTTGTTGCTAAGTACTCGACCCTGCAAAGTACGGATATTATCAGACATTATGCACCCGCCTTAGAAGTAATAATGGTCTTAACGCGCGCAATGTTGCGACGCACGATTTTAAGCTGATGAGTCTGAGTCAACTGACCAGTGGCGTGTTGCATACGCAGATTAAACTGCTCACGCAGCAGACCAAGCAGTTCAGCGTTCAATTCTTCAACGCTCTTTTCTGTTAGTTCGCTCGCTTTCATTACATCACCGTCTTAGTTACGAAGGTAGTCTTCAGAGGTAATTTTGCAGCAGCAAGAGCAAAGGCTTCACGAGCCAACTCTTCTGATACGCCATTCATCTCATAAAGAACCTTACCTGGTTGAATCTGGCAAACCCAGTATTCAACGTTACCCTTACCTTTACCCATACGCACTTCAAGAGGCTTAGAGGTAATCGGCTTATCAGGGAAAACGCGGATCCAGATTTGACCTTGACGTTTAATGTGACGTGTCATAGCACGACGCGCAGATTCAATTTGACGAGCAGTAAGACGACCACGTCCTACAGCTTTCAAACCGAACTCACCGAAGCTAACTTCAGTGCCGTTCGCTAGACCACGGTTGCGGCCCTTGAACATTTTGCGAAACTTCATTCTTTTTGGTTGCAGCATTGCCAGCTCTCCTATTTACCGCGAGGCTTACGCTTCGGCTGCTGTTTCGGCTCTTCATGCTGAGGAACGATACCGTCTAGAACTTCACCTTTGAAGACCCAAACTTTAACGCCAATCACACCGTATTGAGTGTGACTCTCAGAAGTAGAATAGTCGATATCAGCACGAAGAGTATGCAAAGGTACACGACCTTCACGATACCATTCCGAACGCGCAATCTCAGCGCCGCCTAGACGGCCGCTAACTTCAACTTTGATACCTTTAGCACCAAGACGCATTGCGTTTTGAACTGCGCGCTTCATAGCACGACGGAACATAACACGACGCTCTAGCTGCGAAGCGATGCCATCGGCAACAAGCTTAGCATCTAGCTCAGGTTTACGAATCTCAGCGATGTTAATTTGAGCTGGAATACCAGTCAATTTAGCAACTGCATTGCGTAGCTTTTCTACGTCTTCGCCTTTCTTACCAATCACAACACCTGGACGGGCTGTGTGGATAGTAACACGAACACTTTTAGCTGGACGCTCGATAACAATCTTAGAAACTGATGCTTGCTTAAGTTTCTTTTCAAGAAACTTACGCACTTCCCAGTCACTACTCAAGTTATTGGCATAGTCTGACTTGTCAGCGTACCATGTCGAGATCCAAGGCTTAGTGATACCCAGACGGATACCATTAGGATGTACTTTCTGTCCCATTGCTAACTCCTAGCGATCTGATACAACCACAGTAATGTGGCTGGTACGCTTGATTATGCGATCAGCACGGCCTTTAGCACGTGGCATGATACGCTTCATAGTTGGACCTTCATCGATCATAATCGCTCCAACTCTTAATTCGTCAATGTCAGCACCTTCATTGTGCTCAGCATTAGCGATTGCAGAGTCCAGTACTTTTTTAACAAGTACTGCAGCTTTCTTAGGGCTGAAAGTTAGAATTTCGAGAGCCTTAGCAACAGGCAGTCCACGGATTTGATCTGCAACCAAACGACACTTTTGAGGCGACGTACGGGCAAAACGATGTTTAGCTAAAACTTCCATCTTATTCCTCCCGTATTAACGCTTCTTCGCTTTCTTATCTGCAGCATGGCCGCGATAAGTGCGAGTTGGTGAAAATTCACCAAGCTTGTGGCCGATCATTTCGTCAGTTACGAACACAGGTACGTGCTGACGACCATTATGGACAGCGATGGTCAACCCAATCATATTAGGGATGATCATAGAGCGACGAGACCAAGTCTTAATAGGCTTCTTGTCTCCCGCTTCCATCGCTTTCTCTACCTTCTTCAGCAAGTGTAGGTCAATGAATGGACCTTTCTTGAGAGAACGTGGCATGGCGAATCCTCTTACTTTTTATTGCGACGACGTACAATGTACTTGTCGGTGCGTTTGTTACTACGAGTCTTATAACCCTTAGTAGGCTGACCCCATGGAGATACAGGGTGACGACCACCAGATGTACGGCCTTCACCACCACCATGTGGATGATCTACTGGGTTCATTGCAACACCACGAACTGTCGGGCGTACGCCTCTCCAGCGTTTAGCACCTGCTTTACCTAACTGGCGTAGCATATGCTCGGCGTTACCAACTTCACCCAATGTCGCGCGGCAATCAACAGGCACTTTACGCATTTCGCCAGAGCGAAGACGTAGAGTGGCGTATGCGCCATCACGAGCAATAACTTGTACATAAGCACCAGCAGAACGCGCGATTTGAGCACCTTTACCAGGCTTCATTTCGACTGCGTGCACTACGCTACCCACAGGGATATTACGTAGAGGCATTGCGTTACCGCTCTTGATCTCTGCATCGATACCAGACTGGATTGAATCTCCAGCTTTCATGCCTTTAGCGGCAATGATGTAACGACGCTCACCGTCAGCGTAAAGTACCAATGCGATGTTAGCTGTACGGTTTGGATCATATTCCAAACGTTCAACCTTCGCAGGGATACCGTCTTTGTTACGCTTAAAGTCGATTAGACGATAATGTTGCTTATGTCCGCCACCAATGTGACGTGAAGTGATGCGACCAGTATTGTTACGGCCACCACTTTTCGATTTTTTCGCCAACAGGCCTGCAAAAGGTTTACCCTTATGCAAATCGCTGTTCACCACTTTAACTACGTGGCGACGACCTGGAGAGGTTGGCTTACACTTAATAACTGCCATGATAATTCTCCTTTGCTTATTCAGCGCCGCCGACGAAATCGATGTCAGCACCTTCAGCTAGAGTAACATAGGCTTTTTTCCAATCGCTACGACGGCCAGTACGGGCACCGTGACGCTTAGTTTTACCTTTGTTAACCAAAGTGCGAACTGAATCGACTTCAACTTCGAATAGCTGTGCTACTGCAGCTTTAACTTCAGCTTTAGTTGCATCGATAGCTACACGGAAAACAACTGTATTGTTCTTCTCTGCATTCACAGTGCTCTTTTCAGAGATATGTGGAGCAAGAATAACTTTTAACAAACGTTCTTCGCTTATCATCCCAGCATCTCCTCGATTTGCTTAATAGCTTCAGCAGTTACGAGTACTTTGTTGAACGCGATAAGGCTAACTGGATCAATACCAGCAACATCACGAACGTCAACTTTGTACAAGTTACGAGCAGCTAAGAACAAGTTCTCGTCAACTTCTGGAGTAACAATCAACACGTCTTCAAGTTGCATTTCGTTCAATTTAGCTTTCAGCTCTTTAGTTTTCGGAGCTTCAACACCAAACGACTCAACTACTACTAGACGGTCTTGACGTACCAATTCAGAGAATATGCTTTTCAGCGCTCCGCGGTACATCTTCTTGTTAACTTTTTGGCTGTGATCTTGTGCTTTAGCAGCGAATGTTACGCCACCGCCACGCCAGATTGGGCCTTTAACAGTACCGGCACGTGCGCGGCCAGTACCTTTTTGGCGCCATGGCTTCTTGCCAGAGCCAACTACTTCTGCACGAGTCTTTTGAGCACGAGTGCCCTGACGCGCGTTTGCAGCGTAAGCTACAACTACCTGATGAACCAGTGCTTCATTAAAGTCACGGCCGAAGGTAGTTTCGGAAACTTCAAGAGCACTCTGTGCGTCTTTCAATACCAATTCCATTACTATCTCCTCAGACCTTAAGCTTTAACAGCTGGTTTGATGATCAGGTCGCCATTAGTAGCGCCTGGAACTGCACCCTTAACCAGTAGCAAGTTACGCTCAGCATCTACACGTACAACGTCTAGATTCTGCGTAGTAACACGCTCTGCACCCATGTGGCCTGACATTTTCTTACCTTTGAAAACGCGACCAGGTGTCTGGTTTTGACCAATAGAACCGTTAGATCTATGAGCCAAAGAGTTACCATGTGTCATATCTTGGGCATGGAAGTTCCAACGCTTAATACCGCCTTGGAAGCCTTTACCTTTTGATTGACCAGTTACATCAACTTTCGCTATGTCAGCGAAGATATCTACATTTAGCTCAGCACCAACTTCGATGCCTTCACCATCACCATCTGCCAAACGCAATTCCCACAAACCACGACCGGCTTCAACGCCTGCCTTAGCAAAGTGACCTGCTTCTGGTTTAGTGATGCGATTAGCTTTTTTGGTACCAGTAGTAACTTGAAGTGCACGGTAACCGTCTGTATCCAAAGTTTTCACTTGGGTTACACGGTTAGCAGCAATTTCAATTACTGTTACAGGTACCGACGCGCCATCTTCATTGAAGATACGTGTCATACCTACTTTACGACCGATAAGACCGATAGCCATCTCTCAAACCTCTTCTAAGCTCAATTAACCCAAGCTAATCTGAACGTCAACACCCGCCGCAAGATCTAAACGCATAAGTGCGTCAACAGTCTTTTCAGTCGGCTCTACGATGTCAACAAGACGTTTGTGAGTACGAAGTTCGTACTGATCACGCGCATCTTTATTAACGTGTGGAGAAGTCAAAATGGTATAACGTTCTTTACGCGTTGGTAGTGGAATTGGACCACGAACCTGTGCGCCTGTACGCTTAGCAGTTTCAACGATTTCCGCAGTAGACTGATCAATCAAACGATGATCAAATCCTTTTAAGCGGATACGGATTCTTTGGTTCTGCATTGACCAGAGCTCCTAAAATGTACACATAAAAAATCACCCTCTAGCTTCTTCCATTTGGAAAAGCAGAGCGAGATGATTTAACCGTTCGACTCACAATTGGAGTCGCTGTTTTTTTACGTCAACCTCGAGGGTAGACCAATTTAAATTCGCCTAATGGTTAAGGCGAGGGGCTATTATACTGATTTTAAGTCTCAGATCAACCCCACTGTTTGAAATACCGTCAAATAGACCATATCCAACAAAGTGGCGGCTATTATACCCAGCCAGATCGAGATTGCCAGTACTTAGCGTACTTTTCTTAAGGCAATAAAAAAGGCAGCCTAAGCTGCCTTTTTCAGTATTGCGGTAAGATTAGTCGCTATTAAGCAACGATC
>NZ_JBFRIY010000031.1:0-5064 GCF_041468565.1 Shewanella sp. 10N.286.54.B9 | reverse complement strand
ACTGCGTTACGAGCTTTTCGCTTAGCCAGCTAAGCATCATCGCTCAAGCCTTGTACTAAAATAATTGAATTCGAACAAAAACTAAGCTCGAAAGAACAACAGCCCCTAGGTTGTTTTATTGTTAAATTTCACTGTCCTATGTCAGCTAATCTACACTTAGGGCTAATAGGCTAGCTGTAATCGCTATTTTGTTTACATTTGCGAAACATATGTGGCTGATTTAGTGCAGAAATTATTATCAGCTTACAAATTAAACTGGTAGATCTGCTTGTTGACAGACCGACATTGTGAGATAAAGACTCGCTAAATCATTAGACAAAAAAATATGCTTTCAAAGCTTAATTTGACGGCATTTTGTGCTTCATACCAATCGGTATAAAGATTTGATCGCTCAGCGAGAGTTTAGCGGTTTTGAGGCAAGGAAGTGAGTGAGGCGCATAGTTATTCTATGTTCAAGCTCATTAACGCAGCATTAAAGCCGCTAAAACTCGCCTGGAAGGAGTGTTTTTGGCTTCCTACTTCGGTGTTGGATAAATGCAAAAGGGAACAACCATTATGTTAATTATCCGCCTTGAATTAGTTCGCCAAAAACAGTCTGAGTAGATCAACTACTTATACTGATTGGTATTATATAAATCAATTACCAAATAGATGGCCTTATAGGAGTTCTCATGCGGCAAATAGTGAAAATTGCCTCTGTTTTAAGTGTGGCGTTATGGATAACTGGATGTGAGCAAAAACCGGAAAACATGGGGCCTCAAGAAAGAGGGCCTATGGAGGTGGGGGCAATTACTATTGCAGCTAAACCTCAATCTATTTTGGTTGAATTACCAGGAAGAAGTAAGGCTTATTTAGAAGCCGAGGTTCGCCCTCAGGTTAGCGGTATCATTATGAACCGTGGCTTTGTTGAAGGTAAAGATGTAGAAAAAGGTCAGTCGTTATACCAAATTGACTCTGCAACCTACAAAGCGGCACTTGTGAGTGCCAAAGCCGATCTTAAGAGTGCCGAGGCAAGTTTAGTTTCAGCCAAAGCCAAGGCATTACGTTTTAAGAAATTGGTAAAGCTAAACTCTATCAGTGAACAAGATTACGACGAAGCAGATGCGGCTTATAAAGAAGCACTGGCGCGTGTAACGGTGGCAGAAGCTGCTATTAATACCGCATCGATTAATCTTGAGTACACCGAAGTGCGTGCACCAATTTCTGGTCGTATCGGTAAGTCATCAGTAACGGCGGGGGCACTAGTCACCGCGAGTCAGACTGATACCTTAGCTACAATTCAACAGCTGGACCCAATCAACATCGAGATCACTCAATCGAGTGCTCAGCTATTACGCTTAAAATCGCAGTTGAATGATGGCCAACTTAAGGCATCTGAAAATGCGGGTGTGAAGCTTATTTTGGAAGATGGCTCGACTTACAGTCACGATGGCTTATTGCAGTTTGCTGAAGTTAGCGTGAATGAGAATACTGGTTCGGTAATTTTACGCGCTGAGTTTCCTAACCCAGACGGTTTGTTAATGCCAGGTATGTACGTACGTGCAGTACTCAATACCGGTACCGATCCTGAGGCTATTTTGGTGCCGCAGCGTGCAATTACCCGTAATACCAAAGGTCAGGCCGTAGCGATGGTAATTGCTGACGGTAAAGTGGCTTCACGTATTGTGACGACTGCACAAGTGATTGATAACCAATGGCGTATTACCGATGGTTTGAATGTGGGCGATCAACTTATTGTTGAAGGTCTGCAAAAAATTCGCCCTGGAGCACCTGTTAAGGCGGGTCCTTTAGTGGCAGATAAGAAATCTCAAGCACAACAACAGAAATAGGGTAGAGCTATGGCACGTTTCTTTATCGATCGCCCTATTTTTGCTTGGGTAATCGCCATTATTGTGATGCTAGCAGGGGTGCTGTCGATCTTCGGATTACCGGTGTCTCAATATCCTAGTATTGCGCCACCATCGGTAGTGATTAGCGCCGTTTATCCTGGCGCGTCTGCAAAGACGATGGAAGATTCAGTTACGCAGGTAATTGAGCAGCGAATGACAGGTCTAGACCACCTGCGCTATATATCTTCAACCAGTGATAGCTTCGGTAATGCGCAAATTACCTTAACCTTTAACGCTGAGGCCGATCCTGATATTGCTCAGGTACAGGTGCAGAATAAGCTCCAGCTTGCGATGCCACTGTTACCGCAAGAGGTACAGGCTCAAGGTGTAAACGTTGCCAAGTCGAGTGCTGGCTTCTTGATGGTTGTTGGTTTTGTATCGCAAGATGGCTCATTAGATAAGAATGATATTTCGGATTATGTAGGTTCGAATATTCAAGATCCTATGAGTCGTGTACCAGGTGTGGGTACCATTCAGTTATTCGGTGCGCAATATGCAATGCGTATCTGGCTTGACCCGCTTAAATTGACCCAATATAACCTGACTAGCATGGACATTATCTCTTCTATTAGAGAACAAAATGCCCAAGTATCAGCGGGTCAATTAGGTGGTTCACCTTCTGTTGCAGGTCAGGAGCTTAACGCGACTGTTTCTGCGCAAAGTCGTTTGCAAACGGCTGACCAATTTAAAAAGATCATTATTAAAGCTGACCCTTCTGGCGCTAAAGTCTTCTTAGAGGATGTTGCTAGAGTTGAGCTAGGTGCTGAAAGCTACTCGGTTGAATCGTTTTATAACGGTAAACCTGCAGCGGGTATTGGTATTCAGTTAGCGACGGGTGCCAACGCGTTAGCAACGGCTGAAGGCGTGCGAGCTAAAATTGAAGAGATGCGTCCATTCTTCCCTGAAGGCTTAGAGGTTGTTTACCCTTACGATACGACTCCTTTCGTTGAGAAATCAATTGAAGGCGTAGTGCATACCTTGCTTGAAGCTGTGGTCTTAGTATTTTTGATCATGTATCTGTTCTTGCAAAACTTCCGTGCCACCTTGATCCCGACCATTGCGGTACCTGTAGTACTACTCGGTACATTTGCAATTTTGTCAGCGGCAGGATTCTCAATAAACACCTTAACCATGTTCGCTATGGTACTGGCAATCGGTCTGTTGGTTGATGACGCGATTGTTGTGGTCGAGAACGTTGAGCGTGTAATGCAGGAGGAGGGGCTCAGCCCCATTGAAGCGACTAAAAAGTCGATGGATCAAATCACCGGAGCTTTGGTCGGTATTGGTTTGACGCTATCGGCGGTGTTCGTGCCTATGGCATTTATGTCGGGCTCGACAGGTGTGATTTACAGGCAGTTCTCTATTACGATTGTGTCGGCAATGGCACTGTCGGTAATGGTTGCAATCATCCTAACGCCAGCGCTTTGTGCCACCATGCTTAAACCGATAGCTAAAGGCGAAAGCCATGCTAAAACAGGCTTCTTTGGCTGGTTTAACCGCAAATTTGATGCATTAACCTCACGCTATGAAGCCAGTGTCGCTGCGATGATCAAGCGTGTTGGTCGTACTATGATGGTCTATCTAGCCATTAGTGTTGCGGTCGGCTGGATCTTTATGCGCATGCCAACAGCTTTCCTACCTGATGAAGATCAGGGGATCTTGTTTACTCAAGCCATTTTGCCGGTGAACTCGACTCAGCAAGCCACGCAAGCTGTACTCGATGATGTTACCGACTTCTACCTAGAGGCCGAAGGCGAAAACGTTAAATCGGTATTTAGCGTATCGGGCTTTAGTTTTGCAGGTAACGGTCAAAACATGGGTATTGCTTTCGTAGGCCTAAAAGATTGGGCTGAGCGTACAGAGCCTGGTCAAGATGTGCAGTCAGTTGCAGGTCGTGCAATGGGCATGTTCATGCAGATGAAAGAGGCCTTTGTATTTGCGTTCGTGCCGCCAGCGGTAATCGAACTGGGTACAGCAAATGGTTTCGACTTCTATCTGCAGGACAGAAATGGCCAAGGGCATGATAAGTTAGTTGAAGCACGTAATATGCTACTAGGCATGGCATCGCAAAATCCAAACCTAGTCGGTGTGCGTCCTAATGGCCAAGAGGATGCACCGCTTTATCAAGTGCATATCGATCATGCAAAACTGCGTGCATTGAGCGTTGATATTGATGCGGTAAACAGTGTGCTTGGTACAGCTTGGGGTGGTAACTACGTTAATGACTTTATCGACCGCGGCCGAGTGAAGAAAGTATATGTTCAAGGTGAAGCGGACTACCGTATGCAGCCTGAAGATATCGACGCTTGGTACGTACGCAATAGCAAAGGCGAAATGGTGCCATTCTCTGCGTTTGCTACAGGTACATGGGAATATGGTTCTCCTCGTCTAGAGCGCTTTAATGGCTTACCGGCGATGAATATTCAAGGTGGTGTCGCTGAAGGCTTTAGTACTGGTGAAGCGATGGCTATCATTGAAGATATGGTTAAGAAGCTACCACCTGGGTTTGGTGTTGAGTGGAATGGTCTGTCCTATGAGGAACGCCTTTCTGGTAACCAAGCACCGATGCTATATGCATTATCTGTGGTGGTAGTATTCCTAGTATTGGCCGCGTTGTATGAGAGTTGGTCGGTACCATTCTCGGTGATCTTAGTGATCCCGCTGGGTATTATTGGTGCGCTTATTGCGATGAATGGCCGTGGTTTACCAAACGACGTATTCTTCCAGGTAGGTCTATTGACAACGGTGGGGCTTGCAACCAAAAATGCTATCTTAATCGTAGAATTCGCCAAAGAGTTCTACGAGAAAGGGGCGGGCTTGGTAGAAGCAACCCTGCACGCGGTTCGAGTGCGTCTGCGTCCAATTCTAATGACATCATTAGCATTTGGTCTTGGTGTTGTGCCACTCGCTATCAGTAGCGGTGTAGGCTCTGGTAGCCAAAACGCAATTGGTACTGCTGTACTCGGCGGCATGATGAGTTCTACCTTTATGGGGATCTTCTTCATTCCTATCTTCTTCGTGATTGTTGAGCGTATGTTTAGCAAGCGCGAACGAGATAACGCTAAAGCTGCGAAAGCAGCAGCCAAAGCGAATAAATAACGTCATAGTTATTGACTAAAAAAGCCCAGCATTTGCTGGGCTTTTTGTTGTTTGAGTCTGTCCCGTCCTGAGATAA
>NZ_JBFRIY010000030.1:0-61698 GCF_041468565.1 Shewanella sp. 10N.286.54.B9 | reverse complement strand
CCCTACATGGTATTACATTTCTGAATTCATTTGTTTTGAAACAAATCCACCTCAGAAGTGGTGGGCTGTGAAGGATTCGAACCTTCGACCAATTGGTTAAAAGCCAACTGCTCTACCAACTGAGCTAACAGCCCTTTCTGGTATTGCTTATATCATTAGCGCTTAGTTTAGATTAACTAAACAATTCGCTTAGATACCCTCCGAAAGACGGTGTCTCTCTGAGGGCGCCTATAATACCTTTTTCATTTGCTCATGCAAGTGCAAATTTCCCATTTTTCATCGTTTGCATGAAAAACAGTCTAAGAGATTGTTTTTTGAATAAATCGCAATCAAAGTGCTGAAAGTTGCTGCTGTGCAATGCGGGCAGCTGCACTGTTAGCATATTCTTTCACAACTTGCTGGTAATAAGCTTTCGCTTTGGCTTTATCACCAGTCTTCTCAGAAATCATACCCAGCTTGACTAAACTTTCACCACGCTTACCTGAATCCTTGAATTTATCAACAACTGTCGTAAAAGCTTTGGTGGCTCCAACAAACTCACTCTTATTATAGAGTAGCTGCCCTAACCAGTAATTTGCATTGGGTGCATAGCTTGAATCTGGATAATTTTCGATAAACTGAGCAAAAGCTGGAATAGCGGCTTCGTACTTCTTCTCTTTAAGCACTAAGTTTACAGCTTGTTCATAACTGGCAGTTTCGCCTAAAGTTGAACTTGCCGTGGTGGTGCTATTGCTGCTTGCTATGCTCACAGCCGCTGCAGGCTTACTTGAGATATTAGCGATATCTTCATAGAGCTGACGCTGCCTTTGTAGCATCTGTTCAATTTGATAAGACTGCTGTTCACTTAATCCACGCAAATCGAGGACTTCTTGCTGCAACGCTTCTAAGCGTTGTTGCATAGCAAATTCAGTTTGCTGTTTTGCTTTTACAATTCGCTCTAGACGAGCCACTCTGTCGTCTGAAGAGCCACCAGCAACATCCTCAACAGGAGCAGGTGCAGCATGTGCTGCACTTGCCAGGATGATTGCCGCTGATATCACGGCGTATTTCATAGGGTAAACCTTTTACCTAAAATTAGTATACAAGCACAGCGCGACGATTTT
Source organism: Shewanella sp. 10N.286.54.B9 (assembly GCF_041468565.1). Taxonomy (NCBI): domain Bacteria; kingdom Pseudomonadati; phylum Pseudomonadota; class Gammaproteobacteria; order Alteromonadales; family Shewanellaceae; genus Shewanella; species Shewanella sp. 10N.286.54.B9. The sequence goes on along the minus strand of NZ_JBFRIY010000030.1, from coordinate 60,595 downwards.
TTGCAAAACCATCATCAGTGCGAGACAGATCCATTGGCTTCTCTTCACCGTAGCTTACAACGCTCATCTGGCTAGGCTGTACACCCATACCCTGAAGGTACTTAGCAACGGCTTTAGCACGTCGTTCGCCCAATGCGATGTTGTATTCAGGTGTGCCACGCTCATCAGCATGGCCTTCAATCATCACGCGAACATTTGGGTGTTCTACAAGGTAGTCACCATGAGCTTCTAACACTTCAGCAAATTGCTGCGAAACAGAACTGCGATCAAAATCGAAATAGATGATGTGCTCTTTTCTTAGCTCTTGAAACTTAAGTTGCTGCTGCTCTGCAGGAGTCAGCACAGGTGCAACACCACCTGTTTCAACACCGTTATTGGCAGAACCCGTTGATGAAGATGATTCCGTTGAGCTAGTTGCATCTGTTTCAGACTCAGAAGTCGAGCTACAGGCACTGAGAGCCATAATAGGAAGTACGACTAACATGGCTTTAAATAGCTTATTCAGATCCATTTTTAAATCCTTAATCTTTATAGTTAGAGAAATGGTGACCAAGAAGGTGATTTCACTTCACCTTGACCGACGGGTAATCTGGCCTTGAATCGTCCATCCATAGAAACCGCCGCCAATACCTGTTTACCTTGGTATGTTGTTCCGTAAATAACCATAGTACCGTTTGGTGCTAGGCTTGGAGATTCGTCGAGTCTAGTACTCGTCAAAACCTGCATAAATCGTGTTTCAAGATCCATTCTTGCGATATTAAACTTACCGTTAGTACGATTTACAAAAACAATGCTGCGCCCATCTGGCGCGATTGAACCACCTAGGTTCCACTCGCCTTCAAAAGTTAAGCGAGAGATCTTACCTGAGTCCAAAAATACACGATACAACTGTGGCCGCCCGCCTCGTTCAGAAGTCAGTAATAAAGACTTACCGTCCGGGAACCATGATGGCTCGGTATCGATGGAGTAATGATTCGTCACACGCTTTAGCGCACCAGTGGCGATATCAACCACATAAATATCTGGCTGGCCGTCTTTAGAAAGCGTCACTGCGAGTTTTTTACCATCAGGTGAAAATACCGGCGCACCATTTATACCATTAAAACTAGTCACTTTCTTACGTGCCTGAGTATAAATATTCTGCACAAACACTTCTGCTTTACGGTTTTCAAAACTAACATAAGCAAGCTGCTGTCCATCTGGTGACCATGACGGCGACATCAATGGCTCAGGAGAACGTAATAACATCTGTTCGTTATAACCATCGTAATCAGAGATCATCAATTGATAGGGTGATTTTTCACCATGCTTAACAACAACATAAGCTATACGAGTAAGGAAAGCGCCGCGAATACCGGTTAACTTTTCATAAACCACATCACTAATGCGGTGACCATACTGACGAAATTGAGCAGCACTAATTACTGTCTCACGGCTATCAATCACTAAATCGTTAGCGGCTTGAGGACCTGCATCCGATTGTAATTGCGCTTTAACTAAATCAATTAACTGAAAGCTAACTAAATATTTATCGGCGCCATAAGGCTTAATCGAGCCCATCACTACGGCTTCAGCTGGTTGCGCCATCCACGCCTTCGCGTCAAATTGAGCCAAGGTACTGATATTACGTTGTGGCAAGCTTAGCTCATCTGATGGGCTAAATGTGCCGCTACGAGCAAGATCAGACATAACCACATCCGATATTTGCGAAGGCATAGGACCGGTGCCTTGCCAAACAAAAGGAACAACGGCAATAGGTCTTGCAGCATCAACACCTTCGGTGATCACAATATCCAATGCCGCTTTTGCAGGCATGCTGCATATAAGTAGGCTAGCGAGTAACCATTTCCCAAAAATCTTCATGTGATTCCTTTAATTGAACTCGGGTTGAACTGTTAAATTAATTTCTTTTAGCTTGTTATATACATCTGGTTCGCTTGAAACGGGTAGACGCCCAGCTTTATTAATCGCTGCTTTAGTCGCCCGACACACTACGCTATCGCCATCCAAGATTTTACTCGCTGTCACAAAGCCATCATTGGCTAAGCGGATAAAGACTCGACAACTTTTACCCCGCATTGATTCATCGACAACTAAGTTACGCTGAATGGTCGCTCTGATCATCGAGGTATAACGCTGAACTTCACTCATCACGGCTTTATTACGAGTCTGTGAAAGCGCTGCTTGCTCGGCAGCTAAAGCGTCTTGCATCATCTGCTCTTGTTCACGGCGCGCTTGCTCTTCGGCTTTGCGTTTACGTTCAGCTTCAGCCTTACGCTTACGTTCATTTTCAGCTTTTAAGGCTGCGGCCTCCTCGGCTTTACGCTTATCCGCAGCTTTTTTAGCTGCAGCTTCTGAAGCTTGGCGCTCTTTTTCCTTTTGCTTACGAGCAGCTTCAGCTTTAGCGGCCTTCTCTTTTTCCTGCTTCTGCTTTAACTGCGCAGCCTTAGCCGCATCGTTGGCATTTTTAGTTTCAATCTCTTTTTGCTTTCGCTCTTGCTCCAGTTTTTTAATACGATTCTGTTCACGTTCACGCTCTTTACGTGCTTCACGAACGCGTCTGTCAGCATCATCTTGACGCGCTTTTTCTTTTCGCTCCGCTTCACGTTTCTGTGCTTTTAACTTTTCAACATGCTCTGCCACTTTTTGCTGGTCAACGACTACAGCTTGTACAGCGGGCGCACTCGCTTGAGGTTGTGGCTTGGGTTTATCTGAGAAATCAACGCCTAGCGCTAAGATAACTATCACGCCAATATGAATTCCAGCTGAAATTGACAGCGGAATAGTTAATTCTGATTTAACCGCCACTACTTATCCTCCGGCGAATCGGTCATCAATCCAACCGACGGCACACCCGCGCCTTGCAATGTCACCATTAGCTGAATCACTTTCTCATAGGGGATTGAACGATCGGCCTTTACGACCACGGGACGTTCTGGCTCTAATTGAATTATAGCTCCGACCCTAATGGCAACTTCGTCCAGCTCAAGAACCTCTTTGGTGCTGGAACTGCCTACATCTAAATAGTATTCGCCCATGGCATCAATTGAAGCCACAACCGGTGGTTTACTATCAGCAGGCAATGACTCCGCCGCACCTTGAGGTAGATCGACCTTAACGCCTTGAGTGACAATTGGCGCTGTCACCATAAAGATAATCAACAGTACCAACATCACATCGATATAGGGCACCACATTAATTTCAGCAACCGGGCGACGGCGCTTCCTTTGGTAGCCTTGATGCATTATGCCTGTTCCTTCTCGCTATACGCTTGGCGGTGCAAGATGCTAGAGAACTCTTCCATAAAGTTGGCGTAAGACATCTCTATCTTTTCAACTTGAGTCGAGAAACGGTTGTAGGCGATTACAGCAGGAATAGCCGCAAATAGACCCATCGCGGTTGCAATCAATGCTTCAGCAATACCTGGTGCAACCATAGCTAGCGTGGCGTTCTCAACAGCGCCTAATGCGATAAAGGAGTTCATGATCCCCCATACTGTACCAAACAAACCGATATACGGGCTGGTTGAACCAATGGTGGCCAACAGTGGTAAATGCGTTTCGAGTTTTTCGAGCTCTCTTGAAAGTGACACACGCATTGCTCGGTAGCTGCCATCCATAACAGCTTCAGGGACGCGGCCATTAAGTTTGTTCAGTCTGGCGTACTCTTTAAAGCCAGTTACAAACAGTGCTTCAAGACCTGCATTACGATCTTGGCGTGCCGACAACTCTTGATAAAGCTTGTTGAGATCAACGCCAGACCAAAACTTATCTTCAAATTTAAGTGCTTCAGTTTTTGCTGCTGTTAATAATTTACGGCGTTGAAGGATCACCGCCCAAGAAGCAATAGACAAACTAAGCAAGGTCAGCATAACAAACTTAACTAAAAGACTTGCTTGTAAAAATAATCCAATAAACGAAATATCAGCTTCCACCGTTAAACTCCTGGGCAATATTTAGGGGAATGGCTTTGGGTCTCATACGCGATAATGCGATACAGGCAACTAATATTTCTGCCTCGCAATACGTAACGCCCTGCTCATCAATTAAACGCTGTTTAAATGTCAACGACGCTTTCTTAAGTTGTATGACCTCGGTTTCAACCATAAGGTTCTGTTCAAAACGCGCTGCTTTACAAAAATCGAGTGCTGCGCGCTTAACAACAAAGGCAATATCATCGGCGAGTAGTGCTGTTTGACTGACGCCCATGGACCTCAACCACTCCGTACGAGCGCGCTCAAAAAACTTCAAATAATTTGAGTGGTAAACAACACCACCGGCATCAGTATCTTCGTAGTAAACGGAAATAGGCCAACGAAACATAAAATAAGATCGCCAATTAATGAGACAAAATAAGAGGCCTACTATACCTAGCCAATATGCAATTGTGAATGGCGATATGTGATAAGCCTTAGCCATCTTCATAAAATTTTGTTAATAATCTTAAGGGATTATTACATCTGTCTTCAAAAGAGTTAAAAATGCGCACTTGCTCGGCATGTACTGGCTACCAACAGCCACAGGTAGAGTGATATTAATCTAGTGAGCACTTTACTGAAACACGACATATTCAGAGCATAAAAAAGGCAGCCTAAGCTGCCTTTTTCATTCAGTTGCATCTCACTTTATTGCGCGATTTTAGCCGGCACAGTCAAGCCAAAGTTGTGCCAAAGGAAACTATAAATATCGGCAAACTCATCAATCTTCATCGCTGTCGGTTTACCAGCGCCGTGGCCCGCTTTAGATTCAATGCGCATTATCACAGGCGCATCGCCTTGTTGCTTCTCTTGCATCATGGCGCCAAACTTAAAGCTATGCAGCGGCACAACTCTGTCGTCGTGATCTGCTGTCATCACCATAGTGGCTGGATAAGATTGAGCTTTAACATTGTGGTACGGCGAGTATGCATATAATGCTGGGAACTGTTCTGCATTATCGGCACTACCATACTCACTGGTCCAAGCCCAACCAATAGTGAACTTTTGGAACCTAAGCATATCCAGTACACCAACAGCAGGCAACACAGCAGCAAATAGTTCAGGACGCTGAGTTAACGCCGCCCCCATTAATAGGCCACCGTTACTACGACCATAAGCACCAAGCTTTGTGCTATTAGTGTAGTTCTGGTCGATTAAGTATTCAGCAGCGGCATAATAGTCATCAAATACATTCTGCTTTTTATCGAACATACCTGCTTGATGCCAGCTTTCGCCATATTCAGCGCCACCACGTAAGTTTGGCACTGCATAAACACCGCCCATATCCATCCAAGCTATATTGGCAGGACTAAAGCGTGGCGTTAATGAAATCGCAAAGCCGCCATAAGCATACAAAAGCGTCGGGTTATTACCGTCTTTCTTCATGCCTTTCTTGTATGAGATCATCATCGGTACTTTTGTACCATCTTTACTGGTATAAAAAACCTGCTCAGAAGTGTAGTTGTCAGGATCAAATGATACGGTAGGTTTTGAATAAAGTGTTGACTCACCCGTCTTAAAATCAAACTTATAAGTCGTTTGTGGCTGAGTGTAGCTATTAAAAACGTAGTAGAAGTAATCTTTACTACGCTTACCATAAGGGCCTGCAACCTTACCTTTTCCTGGCAGTTTTACATCTTGGCGTTTATCGCCATTCATGCTGTAAATGGTTAGCTTGCCTAGTACATCATGCAAGTAGCTGACGACGATATGATCATTAACAATCGCAATATTGCTGATTGGATCTTTCAGCTCAGGAACAATGGTCTTCCAATTGTCCTTGGCGCTGTTGTTAACATCAATGGCAATCACTTTCCCATTAGGCGCATGATAGTCAGTCTTGAAATAGAAAGTAGACTTGTCATTGCCAATAAAGCTGTATTCCGCTTCTAAATCAGGAATAAGTTCAACCACTTCTGCTTGTGGTTGTTTAAGCGACTTATAGAAAAAACGATTACGGCTGTCTGTTCCTTGAGAGATATAAAGCAATAAATAATCGCCTTTATCAGTCACTTCAATACCAAAACCCCAATCTTTGTTTTGCGGTCTTTCATAAACTAAAGTGTCTTGAGACTGCTCGCTGCCGATCTTATGGAAGTACACTTTTTGATTAAAGTTAACATCAGCAAGCGCGTTACCACCCTCAGGTGCATCATAACGAGCGTAATACACGCCGCTGTTATCACTGTTCCAAACTGCGCTAGAGAACTTGATCCAATCTAATTGATCGTTGAGCTTTTTGCCTGTCGCTATATCGACAAAGTGCCATGTCTGCCAGTCTGAACCCGACTTCGACACGCCATAGGCCAATGTTTTACCGTCGTCACTCACCGATGTACCCGAAAGCGCGATAGTGCCGTCAGCTGAGAAAGTATTTGGGTCGAGCAGCACTTTTTCATTGCCAGAAGCATCTTTCACAAACAAAACAGACTGTGCTTGCAGCCCGTTGTTGCGATAATAAAAAGTATTACTCCCCTTTTCATTCGGTGCAGAGATTTTTTCAAAATTCCACAACTCTGTAATACGGTCAACAATCGCTTGCTTGTTTTCAATGGCGGATAAATAAGCTTTACCCTCTTGCTGTTGTTGCTTCACCCATTGATGAGTCTTGTCTGATTCAACTTCTAAATAGCGATATGGATCTGCAACCGCTACGCCGTGAATAGTTTCAACGACGCTGTCTTGGTTTTGTATAAGAGTGTCAGTTGTAGACTCATCAACAGATGGCGTCTGACAACCTGCTAACGCTAAGCCAAAGCCGAGAGCCAATAACGGCTTTTTAGCTGATAAAGTATTAATTCGCATGGTTTGTATCCCTGATTCACCTATCCGTAGTCACACCTAACAACAATGTTTACTAGGTAGGCTTTTTTATTAAGCTGGCATTATTAGCCATTTTCAAAATGCACTATACAAATTAAAAAAAACCAGCGCAAAATTTTGTTGTCGCCCTAGTTTCATTTATGTCACTGTTCAGCCATTAATAATTTAGTAACATAGATTAATTTTATATTAAGTGAAATTATGCAGGAAACGTGATTAACGACTCACAAATACGCTAATAGGCTGCGAAAACCAGCAAACCCAGCCTTTTCCAGCATTAGCAAAACTAATCCATATATTAAATTATTCTAGTTTGTCAGTAATCAAATCTGGCTCTATAATTCGTCTCGTTTTCAGGAAGTGTCTGCCTGGCAGATTTGGAAACAAAGAACTCTTAAACTTTGGTGGTTATCCACGGAAGTTTCATCCCTGGTTCTTAGCTTGACTTCCTTCCTTCAATTTGTTGATTGCAAATCAAATATTTTTGCAGCCCGCTTACTTATGTAAGCGGGCTTTTTTTTACCTAAATTTTACTGCCACGATTAAAAATGCTTAAGGTATAAAAAAGCCCTGCAATAAAGGCAGGGCTTAACTAATTGATGCACCGAATGCTGGTTTACAGAGGTTTACTTATTCTAATCACCACGCGACGGTTTCTTGCACGCTCGTCAATGGTTTGATTTGAGGCCACATGTCGACGCTCACCGTGCCCCATTGTATGAATACGACTTTGGGGGATGCCGCTAGCGACAAACAGATCTTTAACCGAATCAGCGCGTTGCACCGACACCCGCTCGTTAGCGCTACGGCCACCATAGCTATCGGTATAAGCATCAATCAGTACTAAATCTACATTTTGATCGTAAGCTAAATACTCTTGTACTTTATTTATTTGTGCTTTGGCATAACGGGTCAGTTCAGTACCACCAGATTCATAGGTCAGCACCGTAAAGGCGATATCTTCGAAAGAGTATGGCAGTAATGATGATAGACACGATTTGAACTGCGCATATTGGCGTCTAAAATTCACCGCAGATAACCCCACGGCAATCTTATTGGTTTGGTTGTACCAATCGGCGTAATAGAAGGTCGGCTGCATGCCACTTTCAAGCTCTGCCAGCATTGACCATGCAGCATTACGCGGTACTTCGCCGCTAAAGTACTTTTGATAAGTCAGCTCAGTGATCTCTTTAGATACCACGCCCGGTCGCCATGCTGGTGCCATGCTCATTAATTTAGCTTGAGTCACTTGATCTGGTTTAACCCACATATCAAGGGTGAAATTGAGGTTATGGTTTTTACCAGCAATGCTGGTAAATACCGCTTTACCATAAGAGGGAATATCATGCTCCAAGCGACACATCACTGGATTATTACCACTTACGCGCCACTGAGACTCTTCTAGCGAAGCAACATATTGCTTGAGATCCGCGTTGGCAAAAAAAGGTAAGCAAAGTAATGATGCAAAAAGAACACTAAACCGCATAAAACCACTCTCCATAATTGGGTTACTTCTCTCTATCGGCAAAGAATTATCTTTCTTTAGCTTATAAATCCAGCAAACGCACATGACAGTCATTATCAGTTGCCCCATAATAGGCACCTGCTAACTTTTTGGATAATTTAATGACTGACATCTGCGAGCACAACAAACTGAAAAACCGCTTTAGAGGATATTTTCCGGTGGTTATCGATGTTGAAACCGCCGGCTTCAATTCAAAGACCGACGCGCTACTAGAAATTGCAGTCACTATGTTAAAGATGGATGATGATGGTGTGCTTCAACTAGACAAGACACTGCATTATCATATCGAACCTTTTGAAGGTGCAAATCTTGAGCCTGAAGCCTTAGCGTTTAATGGTATTGATCCAACGAATCCATTACGCGGTGCGGTTAGCGAAAAAGAAGCGTTTTTAGAGATTTTCAAAGAGGTCAAAAAAGCACAAAAAGCTTCTGAATGTCATCGCAGTATTATTGTGGCGCACAACGCCGCCTTCGATCACGGCTTTGTCAGCGAAGCCATCGAGCGTAATGGCCTAAAACGCACACCATTCCACCCTTTCGCCACTTTCGATACAGCCGCACTTGCAGGTCTTGCTATCGGCCAAACAGTGTTAGCGAAAGCCTGTGCAATGGCTGGCATTCCATTTGATAACCGCGAAGCCCATTCAGCCTTGTATGACACCGAGCGTACCGCAGAGCTGTTCTGCCTAATCGTAAATCGCTGGAAGTCACTCGGTGGCTGGCCATACATTGCCGATGAATCTAAGTCAGAAGAACTAGCGGAAACTGAAGTCAAACCTGAAGATTAATCGTAAGGTTCGCTTGTAATACTAGATACAAAAAAGCCGCAATCAATGCGGTTTTTTTATAATTGAATTTAGAGGAATAAATAGCTTTTATATAGAACAGAGTGAGCTTCACTACTGAACTAAATTGTCTTAAGCTCCACCACTCTCATAAACTTGTTACAGGGCTGAATGGCGGCACTTTTGGTAGATAGCACGGAGCAAATTTACCGTAAGAAAATACATTGGCACATTCAGTAAAATCATGAAGCCGATATAAATGTAATCGCTAATCCCGCTGATTTAACCATCCAAAGCAATTCAGCCAACCATCATTGGCCACAGTATAATCGTCAATTCGGAAAGCTCTAATCCCACAGAGAGTATGATTATCGGTAGCAAAATACTTAATAAAAGGGTGAATTGGTTTAATTTACTAATAAGCTAACCTAGTCCATTTAGGTGTTTGTTTGCTGTTTGCTGTTTGCTGTTTGCTGTTTGCTAACACGAAACCGAGTGGAATATTAATACAATCATCTCAAGTTATGGTTAAGCGTATTGACGAGTTAAAACTAAACTGACTGCAATCAGTGATAAGTTTACCAATGCTCGAATCAGCCAACGATACTCACCGTATGAAATAGCAAACTTCTTTGTAAGTAAAACAATAATACCCATTAAGGAAAACCATGGTGTAAAAAAGAACGTTAGTTGCCACTTAACCAAAGTTATCGCTAAATCGTGCAATGCTCCGCTCACAGCGAAAGTTAAAATAATGGCTAACCATAGAGGCAACCGTTCGCTTAATGGCTTCATTATGTTACGCGAAAGATAGTAACCCCAAATGGGGTTCCAATACTGCCAAAATAGATAGAACGAACTCGCACCTAACGAACGTTTCAACATATTAACCATTGAGCCTGATGCGCCAAGAGCCACGCCATTACGTTTTTTTACGTACTCTGATAGTGTAATCGTTCTATGCATGCCAACCTTATTTCTCTAATAATTTATTCATTAGTCGCTTGATCATGTTATTGGTAACTAAGTGCTTATCGTACAAGCTAACACTGCTAAAGCATGACTGTAAATTAGTCGTCTCTTTTTAAAAGTCAAAATTAACGTATTTGTTAGAAACAAAACACTCACAGATTCAACCCTGAGCCATTGCTATTTACTTAGCGACTTTAGAACAGAGTTTCATCTCTTCGAGTAAATCCCATTACTTGCCACGTAATACCAATAGGAATATGAAGTTGATCTACTCAGAGTGTTTTAGCGAACGAATTCAAGGCGGGTAATCCAAAAGAAGCCAAAAATGCTCCTTACCGGCGGGTTTTAGCAGTGGATCGAAGGGTAACCATCCATTAGCACCAAATCGCAGACACAAAAAAGCCGCGATTAAACGCGGCTTTTTTATCAACTAACAGCTAAACGCAGCGATTAAAGCTGATCAGCGTTGTCGCTTAGGTAAGAAGCAACACCTTCTGTAGATGCGTCCATACCTTTGTCACCTTTTTCCCAACCAGCAGGACAAACATCACCGTGCTCTTCGTGGAACTGAAGTGCGTCGATCATGCGAAGCATTTCGTCAACGTTACGACCTAGTGGAAGATCGTTAACCACTTGGTGACGAACTTGGCCTTCTTTGTCGATTAAGAAAGAACCACGGAAAGCAACACCAGCTTCTGGATGCTCTACGTCGTATGCTTTACAGATTTCATGCTTAACGTCAGCAACAAGCGTGTATTGAACTTGGCCAATACCGCCTTTGTCTACTGGAGTGTTACGCCATGCATTGTGTGTAAACTGAGAATCGATAGAAACACCGATAACTTCAACGCCACGTTTCTTGAACTCGTCCATGCGGTGATCAAATGCGATCAGCTCTGAAGGACATACAAATGTAAAGTCTAGTGGGTAGAAGAATACGACGGTTGGCTTACCCTTTATCGCTTCAGAAAGGTTAAAGGTATCTACAATTTCACCATTACCAAGTACCGCAGCTGCAGTAAAATCAGGAGCCGGACGGCCTACTAATACACTCATTTTATTTCTCCATCTATGGATTGCTAAAAACGCTTTTTCGTTTTAAATCTAAAGGCATTATAGGCAGTGTTTGACTTCATTCAAGCTATTTGAGAGCAATATCACTTTTTTGAATATTTATTCTGTTAACTGAACATTATGCAGCCAGCAAGTCCACATAGCCGGTAGTGGTATTCACACTTTGACAGCAATTAGCCCTACACTCAGTTCACAACTCGCATCCAAATCAATATATCGCCCTTTCACGCTGGACATCACGCTGGTTAACAGGCAAAAATAGTAGCAACTTTGAATATAAGAAAAAGATAAAGCTTATTATGAACGCAGTCGTTATTGCCGTTTGCTTGATGCTAGGATTGAGCCTTGCACGAGTGAACGTTGTTATTGCTCTTACCATTAGCGCATTAGTTGCTGGTTTGGTTGGCGGCATGGATCTACAACACACCGTAGACGCCTTTAATACCGGTCTAGGTGGAGGCGCTCAAATCGCCCTGAGCTATGCCTTGCTAGGTGCCTTTGCTGTTGCCCTATCTCATTCAGGTTTAACCACCTTAATTTCCCGTAAAGTGATTGGTGCACTTGGTGGAGAGCAATCTAAAACTAACTACAACCGTGTTCGTTGGGTTTTATTGCTGTCTATTTTGGCTATGGCAGTTTCATCGCAGAACTTGCTCCCGATCCACATTGCATTCATCCCAATATTGATCCCACCATTACTTCATGTGATGTCGAAACTGTCGCTCGATAGAAGGTTAGTCGCCTGTGTACTGACCTTTGGTCTAGTCACTACTTATATGATTTTACCCGTTGGCTTTGGCGGTATTTTCCTCAACGACATTTTGCTTGCTAACCTTAATACCAATGGTCTTGAAGCCGTACGCTCGCAGATCCCACAGGCAATGCTATTACCGGCATTGGGCATGATTTGTGGTTTGTTGGTGGCAGTGTTTATCTCGTACCGTAAACCTCGCGAGTACAAAGAGGAGCTTATTCTGACTGCTGAACCAGAAGAAGGCGTTAACCCGCGTAATATAGCAATTGCTGTTGTGGCAGTGTTAGCAACATTAGCAACTCAGCTATACACTGGTTCGATGATTTTTGGCGCATTGATTGGTTTTATCATTTTTAGCTTTTCTGGCGCACTAAAGCACGTAGCTGACCAAGATGTGTTTAACCAAGGTGTGCGTATGATGGCCAACATTGGTTTTATCATGATTTCAGCAGCCGGCTTTGCAGCAGTGGTGAAAGAGACGGGTGACGTCAGCACTTTGGTTAGCTCATTAGCCGATATTATTGGTGACAATAAAGCACTGGCTGCTTTCTTAATGTTATTGGTAGGCTTGTTTATTACCATGGGGATCGGCTCGTCGTTCTCGACCATTCCGATTATTGCCACTATCTACGTGCCACTCGCACTGACATTTGGTTTCTCAGTTGCAGCAACAATCGCACTGGTTGGCACAGCAGCGGCGTTAGGTGATGCAGGGTCGCCAGCTTCTGACTCCACATTAGGCCCAACGGCAGGTCTTAATGCCGATGGTCAACACGACCACATTAGAGACAGTGTTATTCCAACGTTTATTCACTACAACATACCGCTTCTGGTGTTTGGCTGGATTGCGGCAATGGTGCTGTAGTGACAAGTTAAAAATCGCAAACAAAAAAGGAGCCAATTGGCTCCTTTTTTAATATTTGTATTTTGAGTCAGTTCATTGGCTCAAAGCACATAGATTTGCTGTATTACTTAGTACCGAAGATCTTATCACCCGCGTCACCAAGACCCGGTAAGATGTAGCCTTGCTCGTTGAGGCAGTCATCGATTGACGCAGTGTATAGCTCAACATCTGGGTGCGCTTTTTCTAGTGCAGCAACACCTTCTGGAGCCGCAACAAGTACTAACGCTTTAATCGCAGTACAACCACGTTCTTTCAGTAGGTCGATCGTTGAGATCATTGAACCACCCGTTGCTAGCATAGGATCAACCACCAATGCGATACGGCTTGGCATATCACTTGCCAGTTTTTCAAAGTATGGCACTGGCTCAAGAGTTTCTTCGTCGCGGTACATACCTACAACTGAGATACGTGCACTTGGTACGTGCTCAAGTACACCGTCCATCATGCCAAGACCTGCACGAAGAATAGGTACCACAGTCACTTTCTTACCTTTGATTTGCTCAACTTCTACAGGACCGTTCCAGCCTTCAATAGTGACTTTCTCAGTTTCGAAGTCTGCTGTTGCCTCATACGTCAGTAGGCTTCCTACTTCTGCCGCTAGCTCACGAAAACGCTTAGTGCTTACGTCACCTTCGCGCATTAATCCAATTTTATGACGGACTAAAGGGTGCTTAACTTCAACGACTTTCATCTTGATCTCCTGATTTTCTAACGCATTTTTCACGGTAAATTTTAACGATTCTAGTAGATTTGTTCGCAGAGGAAAACTTAAAGTTTTAAAAAGGCGTTAAATCGTGAGCCTTGTCGCTAACTTTATTGAAAAACTATGCTTTCGAGGCTAGTCACAAGCTGTTAGAATAGCGCCGCATAAAATCCTATAACGATCTACCCGTACCCGAAGAGGATCTCCGTGAGCACTCCTACTACCCCACTAAGCTATAAAGATGCAGGCGTTGATATTGATGCCGGAAATGCACTAGTTAACAACATCAAGTCAGCAGTTAAACGCACCCGTCGTCCAGAAGTTATGGGCAACCTAGGTGGGTTTGGTGCACTTTGTGAGCTACCAACTAAGTATAAGCATCCAGTACTGGTTTCTGGTACTGATGGCGTCGGCACTAAGCTGCGCCTTGCTATTGATTATAAGAAGCACGACAACGTAGGCGTAGACCTTGTTGCTATGTGTTCAAACGATTTAATCGTATCTGGTGCTGAGCCGCTATTCTTCCTCGATTACTATGCGACAGGCAAACTTGATGTTGAAGTTGCCACTGCAGTGGTTAAAGGTATCGCTGAAGGCTGCGTACAATCAGGCTGTGCATTAATTGGCGGCGAAACAGCTGAAATGCCAGGCATGTACGAAGGTGATGATTATGACCTTGCAGGTTTCTGCGTAGGCGTAGCAGAAAAAGAAGAGATCATCGACGGCACTAAGGTGCAAGATGGTGACGCCCTTATCGCATTAGCTTCTAGTGGTCCTCACTCAAATGGTTTCTCACTAATCCGCAAGGTATTAGAAGTGAGCAAAGCTGATCCTGAGCAAGAGCTTGCAGGCAAGCCGCTTATCGATCACTTGTTAGAACCCACTAAAATATATGTGAAATCGCTGCTTAAATTGATTGAAGAGCACGATGTTCACGCCATGTCGCACATCACTGGTGGTGGATTCTGGGAAAATATCCCACGTGTATTACCAGAAGATTGCAAAGCCGTAGTTAAAAGCGACTCTTGGCAGTGGCCTGTGGTATTCAATTGGTTAATGGAAAAAGGTAACATTTCTGAATTTGAAATGTACCGTACCTTTAACTGTGGCGTGGGCATGGTTGTTGCCTTGCCAGCGGACAAAGTTGAATCTGCACTTAAGCTATTGAATGCTGAAGGCGAAAAAGCATGGCTGATTGGTGACATTGCCAAGCGTAGCGGTGATGAAGAGCAAGTGGAGATCTTGTAATGTCGCAGAGCTGCCGCGTTTTAGTATTAATTTCAGGTAATGGTAGTAATCTACAAGCCATCATTGATGGTTGTGATGACAACGTACAAGCCGAAGTCATTGGCGTAATAAGCAATAAGCCTGACGCCTATGGGTTGGTGCGTGCTCACCAAAATGAAATTGATACCAGCTGCGTCATCGCTCATAAAGGCGAAACAAGAGCTGACTATGACGAAAGACTTTTTAGTGCGATAGAAAAGTATCAACCAGACCTAGTGGTTTTGGCGGGCTTTATGCGCATTTTAAGCGACGACTTCGTCATGCGCTTTGAAGGTAAGATGATCAACATCCACCCTTCTCTGTTACCTAAATACACTGGTTTGCACACACATCAGCGCGCGATAGATGCTAAAGACAGTGAACATGGTGCTAGCGTGCACTTTGTCACCCCTGAGCTCGACTCAGGCCCTGTTATTTTGCAAGCGAAAGTGCCTGTCTATGAAGATGATTCTGTAGAGGGACTTGCAGATCGCGTTCATGAGCAGGAACATGCTATCTATCCACTTGTTGTAAAATGGTTTAGCCAACAACGATTGGAGATGGTAGCAGGCAAAGCGCAGCTTGATGGTAAGGTGCTTGCCGAACACGGCTACGCCACTGACTAACGCATATGCGCTGTTGAAACGCTATGCTTTAGTTCAAAGGCACTATTTCAGATAGTGCCTTTTTTATATTTTAAAATTGAAGAACATAGATGTACGGGTACGCGAAGGCACAACTTTAAATACCTCCACGTCAATAGCCGCTGCCATGTACCTGCTATTAATAATGACTATATCGCAAGCATGACTAAGATAATGATAAGACATAATAGTGTCAGTATTTTTTCTAACTTATTTCCCTTTCTTTTTCGATGCCAGCTAGCTTTATGTCGGCTTTTCATCTCTTATCCCCAAGTCCTTTTAGGTCGTAAGTTTACTAGTGAAACAATGCGTTAAAATTCAAATGTTTAAGCTCATCCCTGAAAACTCAAGCTTTAACAATGCCTTTAAGGCAAACATCGGCTATCTCAAAGTCGCACATTAGCCTAAATGATAAAATGTCACCGCGAAGCATCTTAGCTAAAAGCTAATATGGCATATTATTTTTACATTTTTAATCATTAACTCAAGTCCAAATGAATAAACAGTAATAAAATCTATCCCTGCCCATCAACAGTCAGCCATTTCACTTACAATGTCATGTCTCCTGCAGGTGACGTTAGCATTGCTTTTGCCTGCACCAGCTAACTAACCCAATTGCATTCAATGTTAGCTTTTAAGCACCATCTACAGATAAAGGAGTTATCTGCATCATTAGCAACTGGATAACGGTGATTCATTTTACTCCTTAGTATCCTAGATCTAGGTTAAGCCCCAGCTAGCCGTAACAAACCAGACAAGTATTTGCTACAAAGTTGATCTGCATCATGTTTATTAAACGCCCACGATTAACCGTGAGAATCAAAGAAGACACACCACAGAAACAAGCTCGCAACCAACTGTATTCATTTATTAAAAATTATTAAAGTCTATTCTAGAGCTCTCTAAAATGGGCGATATTTTACAGGATATACAGCGCTTTCTACGGGAAAGCCCTTAGCCCCTCTAGGTGCAAATACGGATAAAAAAAGCCTTTCTAAAGCCATATGGTTAGCTGCAGACAAACCATAAGTTTGCAGCGGAGCGGCTCTTAGCTCACTCCTCAAAGCAAACAACAACCCTAGATAAAGGCATCTTGATGAATAGAACAACTAAAACGGCATTATTAGTGACTGCACTTTTCTCAGCATCTTCTATTGCTGGCTATGAAGTACAAATCGATGAGAACTCAAAGTTAACCTTCGGCGGCTATTTCAAAGCCGACTTACGTAATGTCAATGGTGATCAGGCATATCGAGATTACTGGATAGGCACCAGTACTGGTGCGCCAGAGACCAATCAAACTAGCCTTCAAGCCAAAGAGTCACGCTTTAATGTAAAGTTTACCACTGGCGCAGTGACAGGGTTTCTAGAGTATGATTTCTACGGCGGTAGCGGTAATGCATTAGTGTCTAATTCATACACACCACGTATGCGCCATGCATTTATCTCTTACAAGAACTGGAAAGTTGGCCAGACATGGTCAACCTTCATGCCATTGGTATCGATTGCAGATGCACTCGACTTTGGTGGTGCACACGTTGGTCAGGTATTTATTCGTCAAACCCAGATCCGTTATACAAATGGTGGTCTAGAACTGGCGCTGGAAAACCCAGCCAACGCTACTGATGCCAATCAAAGCATTCCAGATGCTGTGGCTCGCTATACCTACAAAGGTGATTTTGGCCAAGTGGCTGTTGCCTTACTGGCGCGTACCTTTGATAACAATGGTGTAGCAGGCAATGCAGATGGTACGCAGTTTGCCTATAGCGTAAGCGGTAAAGTCTTCACCTTCGGTAAAGATGATTTCCGTTTTGCCTATAATGAAGGCGCGGCTGGTCGCTATATTTCGCCTGGCCACAACCCCGGCGACAAGGTCAATACTGATGGCAGTGGTGATCTGCTGACAACCCAAGCCTATACCGTCGCTTATCGCCACTTCTGGAGTGAAGCCTGGCGCTCTAGCATTTACTACGGCCACGCTGAAGTTGAAGACTTTAACGGTGTGAATGCCGATTCAGATCGTAACCACTACGCTATTAACTTGATTAAGCAGCTCAATAAGCAACTCAGTGTTGGAGTTGAAGTGGGTAACTACGATGCAGACATCTCTGCCACTGACAGTGCCAACTCTGATTACATCCAGCTTTCGGCCAAGTATGTGCTTTAACCTAAGTTCGTTAGCCAAAAGTTAAGCATGATACCGAGCATGCATGTGTCTTTTAGAAGTGAGGCAATGGTAGCAAACCATTCAGCGCAATGAATGGCTTTGCCATTTTGAACATTCATATTAAGAAAAAACGATTAGCATGCCTTAAGAGGGCAAATCTATGATGTTTCACCCGAAGCTTAACCCTACTTCGGGTGTTTTTAATTACTACAGCCAAATAAAAAAATCGCCTAAATCGTCTTAACGGTCCAAACCATGATCGATAGCATAACGCACCAAGCCCGCGGTACTGTCTATCATCAGTTTTTGTTTAATATTACGCTTATGGGTCTCAACCGTACGCACACTCACATCCATCTCCTGTGCAATACGTTTATTATTCATCCCCAGCGATATCAACCGTAACACCAACTGCTCTCGCTGAGTCACTAGAACTTGCTTACCACTGGCAAGCTCCTGCGACAAAGTATCTATCACGTCTGCACTGAAATAGCGCTTACCAGCGGCGACTTTCTTTATCGCTTCAATCAACTCTTTACCTGGCACATCTTTGAGAATATAGCCATCAGCACCGTAGCGCATGGTCGCCATAATATATTCTTTGTTGTCATGCATGCTCAACATCACCACTTTGCATGACATCTCCTGCTCTTTAATTAGCTCAAGCAGGTACATGCCGTCCATTTGAGGCATATTGATATCGGTTAGCACCAGATCAATTGGCATACTGTTGAGGATTTCTAATGCCTGCTTACCATTATCGGCTTCAGCCAACACCTCAATATCACTGTCTAGACTTAGACGATAACGCAACCCTTCGCGAAACAAGGGATGATCGTCTACCAGAAGTACGCGGATCATAATAGGCCTCCAGTAGCACTATCAGCTCGGTAACGTAACTCACTTTGAGGGATGCGGGCCACCAGCTTCACTCCTTTTCCAATTATTGAATCTACTTTGAGTTCACCGTTATAGAATTTCACTCTTTCATTCATATTCCTCAAACCTATTCCTTCAAACGGCGTCGATTTTCGCTCAAAACACTCGTAGTTAAATCCTTTACCATCATCGTGGATCTCCAACGTCAGCCATCCTGGTGTCAGTGCTAGCGATATCAACACATTCTTTGCTTCTGAGTGCCGCTCAATGTTGGTCAGCGACTCTTGTACTATGCGATAAAGCGCGCAGCTAAGTTCAGCAGAAAGGATTTTACGCACTGATAATCGCTGCACTTTGACGTCAATCCCCGTGCGCAGGGTAAACTCTCTGCCCAATTCGATTAACGCTGCACCGAGACCATAGTCTTCAAGAATGGCTGGGTGCAACTGATGGGAAATATTACGGATTTCAAGCATAATCTGTCGCGTCAGTGTTATCGATTTCTCCAGCTCCTTGGCAGAATCGTCGCCATACTCTTGCTTTAGCTGAGCAGTCTCCATGGCAAATAGCGCCGCGGCAATGGTTTGACTCACGCCATCATGCAGCTCTCTGGAAACACGTTTACATTCCTCTTCCTGAGTTTGATAAATTCGCTCGTTGAGCGTTCTAAGCTTAGCATTCGCGAGACGTTTCTCACCAACGCGCATAAAAATACCACCAATAAACACCGCACTGACGGCTAAAATGCCTATCGTTAGCGTCATTAGCGAAGTATAACGAATATGACTACTGATAGAGGTGCTCAATAATGCCGCTTCTTCATTGATATCATCAATATAGACGCCAGTTCCAAACATCCACTGCCACTGCCCCAACACTTCGGCATAGGCCATTTTTTGTCCCAATTCGCCGTCATTAGAGGGCTGATTGAATAAGTAGGTGAGATAGCCACCGCCCTTCCTAGCGCCTGAGATTAACTCTTGAATAAAGTGAACCCCGTTGTCATCGGCCAAGTCTAACCAGTTCTTACCTACACGCCACTCCTGATCGGGCAACACCAGACTCTTACCGTTAAGATCGTAAGCAAAGAAGTAACCATTTTTACCAAAGCGCATCTCGGCCAACATAGATTTAACTTCTTGCTCAACATCTTGTTTATCATCACTGTTATTTTGATGTAGATGCTTAATTGCGACATTGGCAATAGCCAAATAATTTTTAAGCTCTTCTTTGCGGTGATCAATAATGCTCTGTCGATATACGTCAACCACTTGTTGGGAGAGTTCTCGATACTGCATTTGTGTCACAAACAACACCAGCATTAGAGATAAAATGAGTGGAAGTACGGTGATAAGCTGTAACTTATGATTAATGTTCATCGCTGATTAATACTCCGCTATATTAGGGATCGCCCCCATAAACGGTGGCTATATTAACAGTTAATCAACGCAAAAATCACAGTAAATGCCCGCAAGTATCCGAGCCAGATCAAAGGAAAGGCAGATAACCTATCTTACCAATTACATTGCAAACGGCTAGAACTGTCATCAATATTTAAATATGTCGTTGGATTCATTAACAAACATAAAGTAAATGCCGCTTTACGCTTACAAGCAATGATTGCGTTCAGTTTTAACCATTATTTTAGTGTCATTTGCCACACTTCGATTGTACTTTTCCTGCCAGTGTTAACACTGTTCGGGGTTAATCGTTACAAAGTTGATCTATATCATGTCGCTACGCGGCAAAAAACCTCTCACAACAGTACAGCACCTTGCCCACTAACAAGAAAGCTATAAGTAACTGTAATTAAGTAATTAAAATCCTTTAAGTCGAATTAAGCAGCTGCAGAAGTTGCCAATTTTAGGATGAATAAATTGCCTTTTCTACGTGAAAACCCTTAGTAGCCTTAGGTGCAATCACCGATAAAAAAAGCCCTTATAAAACCATACCATTAGTTGCAAATGGACAGCTCGTTTGTCAGCCACGCCCTCTAGCCGTTTGCTTTAGGCAAGCTGCAGTAACTAACGAGCCAGCCGATCCACTATTAGCTATAAATAACTCTAAATACAAAAAGGTAATAAGAGGCCCTCATGAACTTAATTCAACTACTCGCGAGTTTAACGCCGGTGATCAGCGTAATGCTATTTTTAGTATTGCTGAAAATGCCTGCATCACGGGCTATGCCCATTTCAGCGGTCTTGACTGGCCTTGCTGCTGTATTTGTCTGGCAAATGGACACCACCTTCCTTGCAGCATCTGTGGTTGAAGGTTTGCTTGCTGCACTGACCCCCTTAAGTATCATCTTCGGTGCAGTGTTCCTACTTAATACACTGAAGTATTCAGGCGCGATGGATACCATTCGTGCAGGTTTTACCAATATCAGTGCCGATGCCCGTGTACAGGTGATCATCATTTGTTGGTTGTTCGGCTCATTCATTGAAGGCAGTGCAGGTTTCGGTACACCAGCAGCCATCGGCGCACCTTTGCTGGTGTTATTGGGGATCCCTCCGATTGCCGCAGCTGTTGTGGCCTTGATTGCTGACTCGGCCTCGGTATCGTTCGGTGCAATTGGTCTACCTGTGTTATTTGGTATGGAGCAAGGGTTAACTTCTGGCGGCGTCAACATGGCGGCAGAACAGATTGCTCAACATGGTGGCAGTTTTGCTGATTATGCGCAGTTTATCGCGATGCATATGATCACCATAGATCTAGTGACAGGCACCCTCATCCCGCTAGTGATGGTGTCACTATTGACTGGCTTTTTCGGTCGTAATAAGTCATTTGCAGAAGGTTTTGCCATTTGGAAGTTTGCGCTATTTGCAGGACTCGCATTTACGATTCCAGCTTGGGTCATTAACTTCGTTGCTGGCCCTGAGTTCCCATCAGTTATTGGCGCACTCGTTGGTATGGCGATCGTGATCCCTGTGGCTAAGAAAGGCATTATGTTGCCTAAGACGCCATGGAACGATTTTGCTGAAAACGACGGTCAGAAAGAATCTAAAATGGCTTCTACCGCTAAGTTCTCACAAGTAGCCGCATGGACGCCTTACATCATCATGGCCGCTTTATTAGTGCTGTCGCGTGTTATTGCGCCGCTAAAAGCATGGTTACTGAGCTTTAACATCAAGTGGACCGGCCTGCTAGGCACCGAGCTAGGTGCTGGATTTAAAACTTTATATGCACCTGGCGCGTTCTTTATTGCCGTGTGTATCTTAGGTTTCTTCCTGTTCAAAATGAACAAAAAGGCCATCAAAGAATCCATCACGGTATCGTGCAGTTCGATGATCCCGACCATTATCTCGCTGGGCGCGTCAGTGCCAATGGTAAAGATTTTCTTAAACTCAGGAACCAATAGTTCTGGACTGGCTTCTATGCCTGTCGCACTCGCCGATACTTTGGCTAGCAGCATGGGAGCTGTATGGTCCTGGGTTGCCCCGATTGTGGGTATTTTTGGTGCCTTCCTCTCTGGCAGCGCCACGTTCTCAAACATGATGTTCTCAGGCTTGCAGTATACCGTCGCCGACAGCATTGGCATGAACCAAGCTATGGTACTGGCACTGCAAGGTATTGGCGCCAACGCCGGTAACATGATGTGTGTGATGAACGTTGTTGCCGCTGCAACCGTTGTGGGTATGGCGGGCAGAGAATCTGAAATTATTCGTAAGACTATGCCGGTTGCCTTGGCCTACGCCATGACTGCGGGCACTATCGCCTTCCTTTGGGGTGGCTTCTAAAAAGTGATAGTCAATTAATCAGAGCCGCCTATTTCGGCTCTGGTTGAGCTTAATAATAACGAGTAAAGAGATATGTCCATGTCGATAAATTATAAAGCTGTAGTCAGTGATTTACGTAGCCAACTAGGTGAGAAGCCGGTAACGGATGAGTATGTTCGTCGTTTCGCTTGGTCAACCGATGCGAGCTATTTTAGAATTGTTCCAGAAGTGGTTGTTCATGCCGAAAATATGGATCAAGTTAAGCGCACTCTAGCGATTGCCCGTGAGCATAATGCACCCGTGACTTTCCGCGCAGCAGGCACCAGTCTAGCTGGTCAAGCTCTCGGTGAAGGGATATTGCTTATTCTAGGCCATGACGGCTTTAGAAAGATTGAAGTGAGCGAAGACGCGAATCAGATAACCTTAGGCTCTGCCGTCATAGGCTCAGACGCTAACGCAGTATTAGCGCCACTCAATCGAAAAATTGGTCCAGATCCTGCCACCATTGCCTCAGCCATGATTGGTGGTATCGTGGCTAACAACGCCTCAGGCATGTGTTGCGGCACCGCGCAAAACAGCTACCAAACCATCGCCTCTACCAAATTGTTATTTGCCGACGGTACTGAGCTTGATACCGGTTGTAAGAAGTCTAAAGTCGCCTTCAGCAAGTCTCATGGACAAATGCTTGAGCAAGTACACGAACTGGCACATAAAACGCGCCATAATTTAGCGCTATCTGAAAAAATTCGTAAGAAATTCTCAATCAAAAACACCACCGGCTACGGCATTAATGCCCTAATCGATTTTTGCGATCCTTTTGATATCATCAATCACCTCATGGTCGGTATGGAAGGCACATTGGCCTTCATCAACGAAGTCACCTACCACACGGTCAATGAAGCCAAGTTTAAGGCATCGGCACTAGCGGTATTCCACAATATGGAAGACGCATCTCGCGCCATTCCGCTCATCGATGGCGAAAGTGTTGCGGCGGCAGAACTTCTCGACTGGCCATCTATTAAAGCGGTTACCGGTAAACCAGGTATGCCAGATTGGCTATCAGAACTGCCACCGCTATCGGCTATCCTATTGATCGAATCTCGCGCCGATGACGCCGATACCTTAGATAGCTACACCAAAGATGTCATCACCAAACTGCAAGGGTTCGATTTTCTGCGTCCAATCAGCTTTACCGATGATGCTGCCGTATATGGCGAGTACTGGGCAATGCGTAAAGGTTTATTCCCCATCGTTGCGGGTGAGCGCCCTAAAGGTACCTCAGTTATTATCGAAGATGTGGCATTTGAGCTGGAACACTTAGCGGGCGCCGCCCATGACATTACCGCGTTAATGCACAAATTTGGTTACCCTGAAGGTTGCATCTATGGCCATGCGTTAGCGGGTAACTTCCACTTCATCATCACGCCTGCCTTCTCTACCCAAGATGATATCGATAATTTCCATGCCTTTATGGATGAAATCGCCGATATGGTGATCAATAAGTACGACGGTTCAATGAAAGCGGAACACGGCACAGGCCGCGCCGTCGCACCTTATGTTGAGATGGAATGGGGCCAAGATGCTTATCAGCTGATGAAAAGCATCAAGCAACTGTTTGATCCTCAGGGCATATTAAACCCAGGGGTTATCTTAAACGATGATCCTAAAATCCACGTTAAGAACATCAAACCTTGCCCAGTCGTCGATGACTTTGTCGATAAATGTTTAGAGTGTGGTTTTTGTGAAAAGACCTGCCCAACATCAGCGCTAAACCTCACTCCGCGTCAGCGTATTGCGACCTTACGTGAAATTGCCCGTTTAGAGCAAATTGGTGATCACCTTGCAGCCGATAGCATGCGCGCCGCGGCGAAATACGATGTTATCGACACTTGTGCCGCCTGTCAGCTGTGTACTATTGCCTGCCCTGTCGATAACAAAATGGGCCAGCTTGTACGTAAACTAAGAACCCCGTCTATTAGCAGCGGTCAGCAAAAATTCCTTGATTTTCAGGCCAATAACTTTGGCGCTGTCAATGGTGTGATCAGTGCTGGTTTCGATATGTTGGGTGTGATCCATAAGATCACTGGCAACGGTATTACCGCAACAATGATGAAAGCAGGCCGACTGCTCAGCAGTGAAGTGCCTTACTGGAACCCTTCTTTCCCTAAAGGTGGCAAGCTACCAAAGGTATCAGCGCCAATTCCGGGACAAGAAACCGTGGTTTATTTTCCGGCGTGTGGCGGACGTACGTTTGGACCGACACCTGTCGATACCGATAAGCGACCACTGCCAGAAGTTGTTGTCACGCTGCTAGAGCGTGCTGGCTATAACGTGATCACTCCACCTAAGACCCGCGATCTTTGCTGTGGTCAAATGTGGGAGTCAAAGGGAGACTTTAAAAATGCCGATGCTAAACGTCTCGAGTTGATTCAGGCTGTGTCAGCGATGACACAAGATGGCAAGCTGCCCGTTATCGTTGATGCCTTGTCATGTACTAAGCGCACGTTAGCGGGTGATCCAACCCTAACGGAGAAAGTAGAGATAGTGGATCTAGTTCAGTTTATGCACGATAAATTAATGCCAAAACTGACCATTAACAAAAAATCTCATGCGGCGTTGCACCTTGGTTGTAGCGCAAGAACCATGAACGTTGAACCGATAATGACTGCGATTGCCGATGCTTGTTGTCATCAAGTCATTCGTCCTGCCGGAATCGAATGTTGTGGTTACGCGGGTGAAAAAGGCCTTTATAAGCCAGAGATCAATGCCAGCGCGCTGCGCAATATTAAAAAACTGATCCCTGTAGATGTGAGTGAGGGTTATTACGCTAACCGTATGTGTGAAGTGGGTCTAACTGAACATAGTGGCATCCCTTACCGCCATTTAGCTTATCTGCTTGAAGAGTGTAGCCGTGGTTAAGCACCATTAAAAATTGCGATAAAAAAGGGGCTAATTCAGCCCCTTTTATATGCCTAGAAAAACCCTTAGTAGTTAATCGTGTATTCCACTGCTAAACGACGACCGTAACCTGAGAACTGGTTACGGTATACTTCCCAAACCACCTCTTTATTCATTTGCGACACTAACGGCTGATAATCTTCATTCAATAGATTATCGATACCAAAAGTAAATAAACCAATCTTGCCGATAAAAGAATGCGCTTATATATTGAACATTTTGGCTGATATTACAGAAATATTGCTACGAGATGCTGTTTTAAGAGAGCAAAGCTCAACTTTATAAAAAATGACAAAATAGCGAAATAAATTAAAAGCTGATGTATTTCGCTCTAAAACCCTCTAAGTCTGAATGATTACTCTAAAACATCGCTATTTTCACTATAGGCTGGCGCGTTTTCGATACAAGATGCAATATCGAGTAACACTTTCTTCAACCGCTAACTCTTGTCAACATAGGCGCCTTTCCGCCATTATTGCATCTATAGAACAACAAAATCTCAACACAAAAGTCTAAAACAACAATAACAGGACATATAAATGCGCGCTTTACTTCCAGTTTGTGCCCTTGCGCTACTCAGTGCTTGTAGCCAACATACGACAGATGTTGTCACACCAGAAAAAGTCACCTTTGATGAATCAAGGTTCCGCCAAGATATTAAAACCCTTGCATCAGATGAGTTTGAAGGCCGCGCGCCAACAACAAAAGGCGAGCAACTAACATTGGATTACCTTAGCAAAGCATTTGCTGAGATGGGCTTAGATAAGCCAAATGGTAAAGATTATCTGCAAGCAGTACCTATGGTGACCTATACCGCTTCAGAGCAGCAATCAATACAGCTCGGTGATATGCAATTACAGCATCGTAAAGATGTGGTAGTTGGCAGTCGCCACGATGTAAACAAGGTTGATATTGCCAATGCTCCACTGGTATTTGTGGGTTATGGCATCAACGCACCTGAGTATGATTGGAATGACTATCATGATCTCGACATGGCAGGAAAAATCGCGGTCATACTGGTGAACGATCCCGGCTTTGCTCTACCTGAATCAGGAAAATTTAACGGCAAGGCAATGACCTATTACGGACGCTGGAGCTATAAATTTGAAGAAGCGAGTCGTCAAGGCGCACTCGGTGCCATCATTATTCACGACACAGAGCCTGCTTCCTACCCTTGGTCTGTTGTCGAGAATAGCTGGACTGGTGCGCAACAGGATTTAGTCCGCAGTAAAGAAGAGCAAGCAAAGTGGATTGAGGTTGAGGGCTGGATGACACTTGACGTTGCCACTAAACTATTTGATAAAGCAGGCCTGTCGCTAAGTACTGTGTCTGACCGCGCAGCGAGCAGTGCAATTAATATCCCGCTAAATCAAACCGCTTCCATTGCATTCGAGAATAAAGCTGAATATGCCAATAGTTATAACGTGGTAGCAACGTTGCCAGGGCAAAGCCGCAGCGATGAGCACATTCTGTTTACTGCTCATTGGGATCACATTGGGTTAGACCCGAGTAAAGATGGCGATCAGATCTATAACGGTGCACTCGATAATGCATCAGGAACTGCTGGCATCTTAGAGATTGCTCGTCAATTTGCTAAACAAGCAAAAAATGGTAATCCATTGGCCCGTTCAGTGACTTTTGTCGCCACCACAGGCGAAGAGCAAGGTTTACTCGGCTCACGCTATTATGCAGCCAACCCAATATATCCATTAGACAAAACTGTGGCGGTATTTAACTTAGATAGCACTAATATATATGGCCGCACCACCGACTACACTATCGTAGGTAAAGGCAAGTCTGAACTCGAAAATTACTTAATCGCCGCAGTCGAGACTCAAAATCGTACAGCCAAGAGTGAAAAGTACCCAGAATCAGGCGGCTTTTTCCGCTCAGATCATTTTAGTTTCGCTAAATACGGTGTACCTGCAGTATTTGCTGGTGGCGGAAGTATTCCTGTTGATGAAGCGACTGCTGAATATAAAGCCATGATGAAACAACAGATGAAAGGCTGCTATCACAGCGTATGTGATGAATATCGTGAAAATTGGGACTTAAGCGGAGCGCTGGAAGATCTAGCCGTTTACTATGATGCAGCGGCCGTATTGGGCAACAATAGTGATTGGCCGGGCTATTTCAGTGGTACTGAGTTTCACTCATTAAGACCTGCAAAATCAGATAAACAGTAAAACAACAGATTACAAATAATAAAACGCTCAAAAGTCATCCACTTTTGAGCGTTTTTGTTTAAAGAGAAACGACTCGCCCCATTACACTAAATACAAACACTGATTAACAGCGGCAAGCAGTATTGTGAAAAACATCACTTAATCCAATAATTTTGGGTAAGTAGTGATTTTACAATGAGTGCATTGGTATTTATCCACTAAACCCCACGCCACAAGCCACGCAAATAGACAATTGTCATAAATGCACACCTTAAAATGAATTATCTGCATTTATGAAATGAAAAAAACTTAAAAACCCACATCAAAAACACCTAAATACTGACAATTCACCATTATCGAGTTTGTAAGTTATCTATTTCAGTGGCAGAGTAACAATCAATTGAGATTAAGACTGACATTTTTTGGAGTGACCTATGTGTTCAATTTTCGCTATTTTAGATATTCAATCAGACTCGACGCCGCTGCGCCAAGTCGCTCTGGAAATGTCAAAGCTACTGCGTCATCGTGGACCAGACTGGTCAGGGATCTACAGCAGTGATAAAGCTATCCTTGCCCATGAACGTTTAGCCATTGTTGATATTGAACACGGCGCTCAGCCGTTGCTAAGCCAAGACGAAACTATCGTGTTAGCCGTTAACGGCGAGATCTATAACCATAAAGAACTTAAAGCTGAATTGGGTGATAAATACAGCTACCAAACCAACTCAGACTGCGAAGTGATAATAGCGCTATATCAAGAATACGGTACTGAATTTTTAGACAAGCTCAACGGTATTTTTGCCTTTGTGTTATACGACAAAGCCAAAGACACCTATTTAATCGGTCGCGATCACATGGGGATTATTCCGCTTTATACTGGGCGAGATGCAGAAGGCAACTTCTATATCTCTTCTGAAATGAAAGCCCTGATGCCAGTCTGTAAAACTGTTGAGACCTTCACTCCCGGTCATTACCTATCCAGTAAAGTGGGTGAATTAACACATTACTATCAACGTGACTGGCGCGAATTTGCTGCGGTTCAAAGCAACCCTGCCAGCAGTGAAGAAGTGCGAGATGCACTGGAAGCAGCCGTTAAACGTCAGTTGATGTCTGATGTTCCTTATGGCGTATTACTGTCTGGCGGATTAGACTCATCTGTTATTTCGGCGATCACCCAAACCTTTGCTAAGCGTCGTATTGAAGATGACGGTGAAACCAGCGCTTGGTGGCCGCAGTTGCACTCATTTGCCGTCGGGCTTGAAGGTGCACCGGATCTGATTGCTGCGCAAAAAGTGGCTGATGCTATTGGTACTATTCATCACGAAATTACCTTTACCTTCCAAGATGGCATCGATGCGATTAAAGATGTGATTTACCATCTTGAAACCTACGATGTCACGACCATTCGGGCAGCAACCCCTATGTACTTAATGGCGCGAAAAATTAAAGCCATGGGCATTAAAATGGTATTGTCTGGTGAAGGTGCTGATGAGCTATTTGGCGGTTACTTATATTTCCACAAAGCGCCAAATGCACAGGCATTTCATGAAGAGTTAGTGCGTAAGTTAGATAAATTACACCTGTTTGACTGCTTACGTGCCAACAAAGCCATGGCAGCTTGGGGACTAGAAGCCCGCGTGCCCTTCTTAGACAAAGAGTTTATGGATGTAGCAATGCGCACTAACCCAGAAGCTAAAATGTCTAAAGACGGCAAAATTGAAAAGCACATTTTGCGTGAAGCCTTTGAGCACAAATTACCGAAAGAAGTAGCTTGGCGTCAAAAAGAACAGTTTAGCGATGGTGTCGGTTATTCTTGGATTGACGGTCTTAAAGATCATGCTGCAGCTAAAGTTGACGACTTACAGCTAGCCAACGCTAAGTTCAGGTTCCCATACAACACGCCTGAGACTAAAGAAGGTTATTTCTATCGCACTTTCTTTGAAGAACTATTCCCGCTTGCGAGCGCGGCTGAAACGGTACCAGGTGGTAAATCTGTAGCTTGCTCAACCCCAGAGGCACTAGCTTGGGATGAAAGCTTACAAGGTATTATTGACCCGTCAGGTCGTGCAGTGCAATCAGTCCACGACAGCGCTTACTAATACCAACTAGAGAAAGTCGGTCAGAGCAGCATCAAAAAAGCCACTCCCTAAGAGTGGCTTTTATAAATCAAGAGTTTATAACCATTCAATTAATCATCTTAATATAATGCTGCTTATTAATATCAACTATTTCCATCGTTACGCTACTCACAGAATTGGTAATGAGTGAAATAGCCTCAAATACTCGCTCTAGTAGCAGCGCTTTTTGCTCATCTGTTCGACCAGGCATAATGGCCGTATGGATGTGCACAAAGGTATTTTCTTGATCTTCACCAACTCGAAAGTGTTCAACCCCATGGGCGCGAGTTTTCACCGCTTGCGGCTCAAATAGTTGCGAGTCAATCAAAGCTTGGTGGGTCGCCTCGACCAAGGCTTCGATTGAAATAACGTGCTTTAATGGTTTAGCGTATTCAATAACACAATGTGGCATGTTCAGCCCTTCTTCTTTTAGTTATATCGCGTTGGCTACTCAGACCAAATCGCATATTCGTTGCCATTAGGATCTAAAAAGTGAAATCTTCTTCCGCCAGGAAATTCGAATACCGGTTTACTGATAGTACCGCCAGCATCGGTGACTTTTTGCAAGGAATTAGCGAGCTCATTTGAATAAATCACTAACAAAGGAGAGCCCTTTGTTAACGTAAAATCTTGCTCGGATAGATAGAATCCGCCAGTTATTCCAGCGTTTAGAAAACAACTATACTCAGGTCCATAATCGACAAATTCCCAACCGAACACTTGGCCGAAAAAATCTTTTGTCGATTGGATATCCTTAACAGGCATTTCCAAATAATTTATTGTGTGGTGTAGGCTCATCCATTGCTCCCAGTATCTAAAAATACTCTTATTGTATAAAACCATAGCACGTTCCGTATGCTCTCTGTAAATTTTACCCATAAAAAAGGGAGCCTTAGCTCCCTTTAGAATTTATAACCAGTACAACCATTAGCCTTGAACCAGCGCCGCGACTAAACCAATTAAGCCACCAAAAATACCACCCCAAACCACTAACCAACCTAAGTGTTTCTTGATCATGTCCTGCACTATCTCTTTGACCATTTGTGGTGTTAATTCATTTAAACGTTGGTTGACAATATCCTCTATTTTCACTCGCATATCATCGATAACATTGCTCTGTTCCAGCTCAGCTTTAAGTAACTCATAAAATTGATCGGATTGAGAGATATCGCTAAGCGATGTTTTCATTTTTTCCATAAACGGCTCACGCAACGGTTCAATCGCATCGGTACCGCCAAACATCGATAACATGCCACCGAGTGAGGACTGAGAAACAGTGCTGACTAACGCGTCAAATGCAGGAGACAGATCTAACTTCTCAATCACAGGTTGCAGGTCGATATGCTGCTCAGCATTCCCCTGCTGCGATAGAAATCGCTCAATATTTTCTTCAGTAAAAAACTGCTTCATCATCAGATGAGCAATCCCTTCTTTAAATTCTTCAAAGCGAGATGGCACCACACCAGAACCGTAGAGGCCCGGGACTTTTTCAAACAGCATGTGAATAGCGAGCCAGTTAGTGACCGCACCTGAAAGTGCAAACAAACCAACAGTTAGAAGAACAGGCTGCGCTAATAAGTAGCCGGCTAATACTGCGAGTGCAGCAATCAAATTGGTAACAACACTTTTATTCAAGCTAATTCCCCGTAAGCATGATCGAAAACGGGCTATGTTACCTCCAGGCAAACTCACTAGGCAATAGAATTATGCTATTACGACCAAATCTGCCACAGGGGTAACAATGGGAAAATACCATTAGCTACCTAGATCTCTTTATCAATTTAATAGCTAAACAATTCATTCACAGCACCTAAAATATGCCGATTGACTTCAACACTTTAGACTATGTAAGACATTTTAGAGAGCCAAAACTGTGCAATATTAGCTCTTAAGGCTAGGTTAGAAGCTACACTTGTTTGAGCAGTTCCTAGCAAGGAAACCCAATGAAACCCACCTCTGTCAATTCAGGCTCATTAAGCTGGCATGAGTTAACAGCTAGCAGTAGTAAAGAGGCCATGGCCTTTTACAGCCAAGTGTTTGGCTGGAAATTTAAAACCATTGTTGTAGCCCACGCGCCCTACCATATTATTATTAACGACGGCGTTGATATTGGTGGTATCGCACAAAGCCCAGCACCAGCCATGCCCAGTAATTGGACTGGATACATCACGGTAGAAAACGTTGATGCTATTGCCGAAAAGGCTCATGAGCTAGGTGCAACCATTCTATTTGGCCCTGAAGATATCGTTGGCATTGGCCGTTTTTGCTGGCTAAAAGATCCTCAAGGAGCGATTATCGCCGCAATTAGTTATCTTGCACTATAAGGGGCTAGCCTCGTTTTACTGAGCGAAGATCTTTATATTCAAATGGCAATACATGAATTTTTGCATACTCAAATCCATCTAAAAATGCTTGTTGCTGAGCTTTTACAACCGCTTCAGGTTCACCACAAAGAAACACTCTATTGTGCCGAGTAATGGGATGCTCACTTGCTGCAAGCTCAAAGGGTTGGATTTGTTGACAGCGCAAACCCGTCAAATCAACTTGAGCCGCTGCTGTAATACAAGCCCGATAGTGGACGTTTTGATGGGCTAGCATTAACGACAAACATCGCTTTTGCAGATAAAGTTCTTCAACTGTTCGGGCACCGTGATAGAGGTATATCTCAGCTTGATGTGACATCGCTAACGCTTGTTCAACAATTCCCAATGCAGCGCCAATACCCGCTCCATGACCAATCAAAATCAGCTTATCTTGTTGATACTCGGCCTTATAAACACATTGCCCTAAGGGCCCTTGAATAAGCAGTTGTTCACCATTGCTGGCAGTATTAAATAACCAACCACTAAATTGGCCATTGTACTTTCGAGTAACATGCAGCTCAATGACATTGCCGTCGACTTTAGCGATGGCATAACTACGCGTCAGACCGTCATAGCGTCTAAGGTTAATATATTGCCCTGCTAGACAATTGAGGTTTTCAGAAACCTTCACCACGACTTTCATCATGTTATCCGTCATGAATACTCGTTCAACTAATTGGGCAGATACAAACAGGTCTTGCTCAAGCACCGTTTTCAGTTTAAGCCCTTCAGCAGGGATACACTGGCATGCGCACAGATAATGGTTCGCCTTGAGGCGAGCACTTAAGCCTCGCTGAGAACCCGTGGACAGATCCCCACCAACATGTTGTAGCAAACACGTTTTACACGCTCCTTTCTTGCAGGAGTAGTTGAGTGAATTGCCACTGCGAATAAGGGTCTCAAGTACCGATTCATTTTCATCGGAATCAAAAGCTTGGCCATCTAAAAAGAAAGTTGTCATGGGCTAACGTTGTTTCTCAATTAATAACAAAAAATAATATGATCTCAAGCGCATTTCTATAATAATGTAGCTAAAATTATAGGAGTCTATTTTTGCTTTGTAACGCTTTTGTAACCGCCAAAGGTTTCTACTCCTTGGGTTACGGGCTAGCAAAAATGAGCGACTCATTCATTAAAGAAGAAGTAAGGTCTGTATGACTATCGTCCCAAGATCACTTGTTGGATTTAGAGATAAATTTCGCCAACTACCTCGCTACCAGCGTCTACTCTCGTTCGCTGCTGCACTGTACCTTGTGTTTACCGCAATCTTAGGGTTACTAATTCCCTACATTGCAGTGAAAAAAGTGCCACAACAGCTGTCGAGTATGTTGCAACGCCCTGTGATCTTGAACGATGTTCGAATCAACCCCTTTACTTTAGAAGTGGCTATTGAGCAATTTCAAATTCAGGAAAGTAAGACTACCCTAAACAGCGACGAATTTTTTGGATTTGAACAACTTACTTTTGAATACCGCTTTTGGCACTCTATTTTTAATACCGCTTTTAGTATTGCTGATGTGACATTGCTGAACCCTACACTGAATGTTGAGAGACTCAAAACCGAAGACTCATTAACTTTCAATTTTAGCGATATATTAGACACTCTGGCAAAAAATAGCAGCCCAGCAGAGGAAACACCTGAGACTGCAACAGGCTTGCCTCACTTTATGGTTGAGAATTTGGCGATTGTTGATGCAGATCTTAACTTTATCGATAACATCACCGAAGGCAAGTTACGCTACCCCCAAGTAAACCTGAACATTAAGTCATTTGACTCACAAAATGCATTATCTGTGTCGATGCAAAGCAAACAGGGAGTACAAAACAACCACTACGCTATCCATCTTGTGGGCAATAATGGTGGAGAGATTGCGACTCAAGGTATTGTGCAACTCGAACCACTTTCTATTGTGGGTGATATTCAATTGACCGATATTCAATTGCCACAGTTTTGGTCTTTTGTTGATAAGCAATTTATTGCTAATTTAGCCTCTGGCAGATTAAGTGTCGACAGTCAGTACCGTCTAGAAGAGAAGAGTGACTATTTCCAAGTCACCAGCAATGAAGGCTTAATCAAGTTCGAAGACCTTACGCTAATAGATGACAAGGCAACGGTTGCCAGCTTACCTATCTTTGCTATAGAAGGGATAGAGTTTGATCTGCATCAGCAATCCGTTAGCGCCGCTAGAATTCGATCTCAGGGCTTAGTTGTCAACGCTACCCTCAATCAAAAAGGCAGTAACCTCGAAAAGCTATTTGAGCCAAAGTTGGCGGCCACTCCCGAAACTAAGCAACAACAAAACGACGTTATTGATAAAGCTGATAAGGAGACACAAAGCTTACCTTGGACCGCGGTATTAAACGCTGTCGACATCGAAAACTACCAAGTGAACCTAACTGAAAAAATTCTCACCCAAGGGACTCTTTGGCAGATAAGTGACCTTAAATTACACACAGATAAAATCAATGCCGACCTATCCACCCCCATCGATTACCAACTGTCGCTTAATATCAATCAGCAAGGCACCTTATCCGCAGATGGCAGCATTGATATTAAACAGCAAAATGTGTTGAGCCAATTGCAGTTATCAAATCTCGGTTTAAGCCAATTTCAAGATTACCTTAGCCCATACATCAATATCGACTTAAAGCAGGGATTACTGTCAACTGAAGGCAGCTTAAAACTCAACAACGAGGCAGATCAACTTAGCTTTAATGGTGCGTTGAATATTAGCGACCTGCTTGTAAAAGACACAGTGCAAAAGGAGACATTGCTAAAATGGAAAAATGTCGATATTAATGCCATTGGTTTCGATAAAGCGGCCAATAGCGTTGAAATAGACCACATAATGCTAGAACAGCCTTACGGTCGTATCATTATTGCTGAAGATAAAAGCACCAACTTTGGCGAACTGATGGTAACTCCTACAAGCACTGAGTTAAGCCAATCTACTGCGGAAAAGGCTCACGCTGCCACTAGCGTAAAAGTCGTCAAGCCAAACACGCATAAAACAGAGCAAGCAGCCACCACAGCAATGGCTATTAGTATTAATAAAATCAGCATTAACGATGGTTCGACCTTCTTCGCCGATAATTCATTAACCCCTAACTTTGCCGCCAGTATTGAGCAGCTTAATGGTCAAGTCACTAAACTGTCTTCTTCAAGTAAACAAGCGGCATCAGTAGACATAAAGGGCAAGATCGATCGTTACGCACCGGTGACGCTAAAAGGTGATATCAACCCGCTACTGGAGCAGCCATTTTTAGACTTGGCCCTTGGTTTTAAGCATGTCGAACTCACCTCTGTAAACCCGTATTCAGGAACTTACGCGGGTTATTACATCGATAAAGGTCAGTTATCGCTAGATTTAAACTACCGTCTTGAGAACAATCAATTGGTCGGTGATAACCATTTAGTGGTTGATCAACTCGAACTGGGCAAGCCCAGTGACAGCAGCTTAGCCACCACATTGCCAGTGACTTTAGCGATTGCCCTATTACAAGACCGCCATGGAGTGATTGATCTAGGTCTACAGGTTTCAGGCGACTTAGATGAACCTAGCTTTAGCTTTGGTAGTATTGTGATGACCGCCTTTACCAATGTTATCACCAAAGCCGTAACTGCGCCGTTCTCGCTATTGGCAGGTTTGTTAGGCGCTGACGACGATGAACTCGATAAAGTCAACTTCGACGCTGGCAGTGGTGAGTTAAATGACCAGGCTAAAGAGACTTTAAGCCAATTAGCCAAAGGCTTAGCTGATCGACCTATGCTTAAACTCAATGTTGAGGGTGCGGTCAATGTTGCCGACGACAACCGCGCCTTATCTGAAGTGCAACTCGCTCAGAAATTAGCACAGCTTGCTCAACTTGAAATAGAGCAACTGCCAACCGATTTAAGTGCCAGCACATACCCAACAACAGGTGCGCTATCGGATGCGTTAAAGTTACTGTATGAAACTGAACTCGCCAGCCCTGCAGTTGATGTTAAAACTGCTATTGAAGCAGAACACCAAGGTGATAATGCTCTGACAGATGAACAGCTGACGACTCGCTGGCATATTGCATTGTATAATTTCAGCCTAAGCGCGCAGCGGATCTCTGATGATGCACTCGGTGATTTAGCCCAGCAACGGGCAAGCGCGGTTAAGACTTTCTTAGCAGATAATAAAACCATCGCGCCTGAAAGAGTATTTTTACTCGATAGCCGAGTAAATTTAAACACCGGCGCCAGTCAGGCGTTACTGACGTTGACCGCCAATTAATACCGTTTGCAACAAGCTAATACCCATGTTCGCCAACGAGTAACAGCTGATTGAGTCGTACATCTAAGGCACCTAGTAAGGTGCCTTTTTATATTAATACCTATATGTGTCACGAAAAGAGTTGGTAAAAAATAATCATAATTTTCAGTAGACTACTGTTTATTTGCTTGGTTCTCAAAGGTATTATTTAAAGCTAAGGACAATACTTTTAAAGGAATAACGATGAACTTAGCTTTTATTAGCCACCCCACAACACCTAATGCACTGCGCGCTATCAGCGCTTTACTGACAGCGGTTGCTAAAGAAAAGCCTAACGTCGGTTACATCGCCTCTCAACCGGATCCTGACCGTGAGTTCTTTACACAAACACAGCGGCTTTACCGGTCTCTCAATGCGCAGATGAGTGTCTATTTAGAACTTGAATCTGGCTTTAGCCATGAGGCGCTTAATGCACTATTACGCTGTGATGTTATTCACTTATCAGGTGGAGATACTCAGCGTTTCTTGCAAGCAGTAAAGCAGCGTAAGCTCATTGCCGTATTACAAGCCTTTGTAGAAAATGGCGGGGCCATCGTTGGTGTCAGTGCTGGTGCCATGTTATTAACTCCATCCATAGCCAGTGCAGCACTTTGCGGCGATGAGGTATCAGAAGAGGAGTCAGCGCTGAGTGCAGTTAATCTCGTCGATTTTCAATTTGTGCCCCATGTTACCGAGGAGCAATCAAATCAATTGCATTTTAAGCAGCAACTAAGCGAATTAAAAAGTCCCTGTTACTTGTGTTCAGACAATGACGCTGTGCTACAAATGGGTAAAGAGTTGTTACTCTACGGCACTCCAACTCTGTATAAAAATCCCGCTAAGTAAACGATTTCTAATCAAAGCTGTTAACGCCGCAATGCATAGGGTAAAATCTTCGCGAATCAAAATACATTAAGGGTAGTAAATGTTTGTTATTCGTTGGGTACTAGGTCGGATCATTTTGTTTTTAAACTTTATTTTTGCGCCAAAAAAGCTAAAGCGTCCTATCGCTGAACAGCAGAAGATAGATGATGCCACTAAAAATATGACCATCTATGAATACAAAGCTTGTCCGTTTTGTGTAAAGGTACGCCGCTCATTACGTCGCCAAGGGCTCAACATTGTGACTCTTGATGCGAAGCAGGAACCCCATAAAAATACCCTTCTAACTGAAGGTGGTAAGCTACAAGTTCCTTGTTTAAAAATTGAAGATGCTGGCCAAGCGACTTGGATGTATGAATCATCTGAAATCATCGGTTTCTTAGATAAGAAGTTTGCTTAAACGTAAAGCATTAAGTCAGTCCCATAAAAAAGGTAGCCAATGAGCTACCTTTTTTAGCGTTATAACCCGTACTTCACGATTGTAATGTCTAAGTCCTCGAATCCGCTTCATCATAATCTCGCACAGCACTTTTTAGATCAGAAAGATCTGAATTACAAAGATAGTGCTTTAGTGCATTAAACTTCACCTCAGACCAATCATAGATCTTCAAAGCTAACAGCTCAGAGATGGTACTCTCCTCAAAATGATACTTCACCAACTTAGCAGGACTACCTGCAACAACACTGTATGGGGCGACATCTTTAGTCACCACACTGTTTGCAGCAATAATAGCCCCTTCACCTATTGTGACTCCGGGCATTATCATTGCTCGCATGCCGAGCCAGCAACCATCATGGATATGAGTATCGCCCTTCCCCACATAAGCCTCATCAATAAAATCCATAAAGGGATAGAGGCAAAACCAGTCAGCTCTATGGGTATGACTACCGCCCATTAAGATGATGACCTCAGCGCCAATGCAAATATAGTTACCGATTGAGAGTTTGTCGATATGCCATCGAGGTTCCCACTGACGACTGACTTCATCGCCATGTAGATAACGAACCACAGAGTGTTCAAAGCCATTATCCCAACAGTCACTGTAGTAACTGTAACAGCCCTTAATGATAATATTTTTATTGCTGACCACTTCATTCAGCAGTTGATATTTGGACCAGTGTTTATTTTTCATTGAAAGCTTTTTATTCCGGCGCTGAAATACAAAATCTACAAGCTGACAACAAGCCCGCACTCACTTCTGCTGCAAAAAGTGTCCTCGCGAACCAAAATACTGCGTCAGCATCACTAAAGCGTTTACTGTTTGTTAAACAAAAATTTCCTCAATAGCTTAATAATAAAAAAGATTGCCCCTATAGCCGCACCAGCATGGATTGAGAACACCATATAAAAGTCATGTGGCATAGTCCTCAAATGATATATCTGATTGTGCTTCCCGCGAATGACT
Organism: Shewanella sp. 10N.286.54.B9; assembly: GCF_041468565.1. Taxonomy (NCBI): domain Bacteria; kingdom Pseudomonadati; phylum Pseudomonadota; class Gammaproteobacteria; order Alteromonadales; family Shewanellaceae; genus Shewanella; species Shewanella sp. 10N.286.54.B9. Next base: position 22,236 of record NZ_JBFRIY010000030.1, on the reverse strand, counting down.
CCCGTCGAGTAAGCATCAATTAACACTGACGAAAAATAGATAACAGCCATAAAACATAAAAATATAACCATCCATGCAACCTGACTCTCTTCATTGTCATTAATTGGTTCTGGCTTAGGTTCGGCGTCAGGGTTTTGCTTTCTGTACGCTATCTGCTGCATTAACGCATTATATCTCTGCGGGTAACGCAGTTTATTGATATTTTCTTCAACATCATATAGTTCAGCTAATGCACATTGCTTATAATCAAGATCCATAAGACACTTTTCGATTTAAATTATTTGCAGAGATAAGTTCTTTTTCCCATGATGCCAAAGAAAGCGACCGCCCAGGGAATACTATTTTAGAAAAAGGCCACTGCTCTTGTAGCCAATTTAAGACTGCTTGATGCAGGGCTGATTCCAGCTCAAGACTATCGTCTCTGATCCAGAAATATACAACACAATCATATTGAGGTAATTGACTTGGATCGATATAAATGGAGCCTAAACACCTATTTTTTGCACTGTTAAATACTGAGTAAGCAAATGCAACGTGTGATTCAAACTCTTGTTTATGAAGGCGTAAACTTTCAGTATTTTCATCCAGCGTCATATCACTTTTAGGCCACATGTATTGCGAACCAAACATACCTTGCAGTCTCAAGTGGCTGGACATTACCGCTTCGTAATCTAACTCTGAAATAGTATCTTCGAGCACTCTAAAGTGGAAATACTGACAATCAAATGTTTTCGGTACTACAAAATCTTGAGGGATAAATAGGGCTGGCACAATCAACATCGTCCATATTAGTGTAATGTCCCATTAACGGACGGCATATTCTAAAATAGATAAAAAACAAACTATTGCTTAACTATTAGTATGTTAGCAAATATGTCATTAATTGAATAGAACTGAAAAGCAAGGGAATGTCAATGGCAGTTATTTTGCAGGTTTGAATAACCAAGCAATAAATTCAACACAGAGCACAGCGAACTATGCTCTGTGGCTTGTTTTAACCCGCTTTATTAATCATGCCCTTAAGCACAATATCGTGATAGCTGACTAAACCAACAATTTTGCCTTGCTCAACCACTGGCGCTTTAGTGATGCCGAAGCGATCAAATAAACGCGCGCAGTACCTCACATCCATATTGCCATCAACTGACAAAACAGGCTTCACCATGATCTCGTAGATATTGACTCGCTCTGGCGCTTTATCTTTTGCCAACACTTTCTTCGCTATGTCACTCATTAGCACCATGCCGTACTCATCATCGTCATGACGTTTGTTAACAAACAATACATTGACCTTATGCGATACCGCTTGCTCTATTGCCTCTGCTACCGTTTGCAGTCCATCTACCATGGCATATTCTTGGCCCATTACATCATGATTTCTGACTGGATTTTGCTTGCTCATATTTGATCCTCTATATCATGGCTCAACTGTTGTACTTGGTGCGCAACACCTACGGCATCTTCAACATCTATTTGAATGGCGATGCCCTTTCCTGAATCACTATCAAATTCACCCACCTCACTAACGGTTTCCAAAATGGCACGGCTTAGGTGCTCTTCAACCAGTAATAGTACGACATCACGTTGAATATCAAGCGATAGACCCATAAAGGTCTTCTGCTTTTTCAGCCCCTCACCGCGCGCATGATTAATCACTGTGGCGCCGGTTGCCCCCTTACTGCGAGCAGCAGCGAGGATCGAGTCTGTGCATGCATCATCTATAAAGACAATTATGAGTTTAAAGCGCATTATTCCGCTCCTTTTGAGTTCTATTTTTAAATTCGACCAATTGGGCATAACCCATCACGGTGATCATTGGAAATAAGCTTGCAAAAGCAATCAAGCCAAAGCCATCAATCAAGGGGTTACGACCATCAACATTGGTGGCAAGACCTAAGCCTAGCGCTGCAACTAATGGCACAGTCACCGTTGAGGTTGTTACTCCACCAGAGTCATAAGCTAAGGGCACGATCATTTTTGGGGCGTAAAACGTCTGAATAACCACAATCACATAGCCGGCCATAATGTAATAATGGATAGGATCACCAACCACAATTCGAAAGCAACCAAGAGAGATCCCAAAAGCAACCCCGATAGCAACTGAGATCCGCAATCCTTGGATGCCAATACTGCCACCAGAGACTTCATTTGCCTTAATTGCTACCGCAATTAACGAGGGCTCAGCTATTGTGGTGCTAAATCCAATCGCCGCGGCGAAGATATATACCCAATAATAATCTTGCCACGCATTAACCGTGATTGACGGATCATCAGCATGGATAAAAGCCGGTGAAGTAAGCTGCTCCGCCATCGCCTCGCCAATCGGAAACAGCGCCAACTCAAGCCCAACGAGAAAAAAGCTTAGCCCTAAAATAACGTAAACAAACCCGGCGGCAACTCTGCGCCAATTAGCAACAGGTCTTTTTAATACCCCGAGTTGAAAACCAAACAAAATCACCGCGATAGGGATCACATCTCGCGCTGTCAGCATCAAGGTTTCGAGTACTTTGCTTAGCATCTCCATTACAGCACCACCATTCCGTAAATAAGCACAAAGATCATCGGCATCAAACTCGCAAATGCGATTAAACCAAAGCCGTCTAACATAGGGTTTCTGCCTTTAATCACGCTAGCTAAACCCACGCCTAACGCAGTAACTAAAGGTACAGTAATGGTGGATGTGGTCACGCCACCAGAATCATAAGCGATACCGATGATATTCTCTGGTGCAAATGAGGTCAGCACCATCACTAGAATATAGCCGCCAATGATAATGTAATGGATAGGCCAACCTTTTAAAATTCTGACCACACCGAGCAAAATAGCTAGCCCGACTGACAAAGCGACGGTTAACCTTAGTCCCATGGCATAACTGTCCATGGCTTCTTCACTTTGGACTATCGCGCCAGCGTCAGCGGCAACTTCGGCAGCTTCATTGGCGACCGCGGTTAACGCTGGTTCTGCCAGCGTGGTGCCAAAACCTAATGAAAACGAGAAAATGACTAGCCAAAAGACACTGCCCTTTCTTGCTAACGCTTGTGCGAGTGATTCGCCGATGGGGAACAACCCCATCTCCAAACCAAATACAAAGAAAGTCAGCCCTACCACTATGAATATAAGGCCAATAAGAATAGAAAAAAGGTTATCTGGGGCTTGTTGCAAGACAAATATTTCAAAAAAGCTAACCACTAAAATAATAGGAATTAGATCTTTAAAGCTATTTAACATCGCTTTTAACAACTGCATGATTGAAGCCATACTCACTCCTTTGGGGCTACTGTTCCAGTCTGCCAAAACCGCCAGAAACCACAACAAGTGATTAACACTTTTATCCACATCTGTGACATAAGTCATAGAGTTATAAGAGACTGAGCTAAATACATTATCGTTAAAATGCGCTAGGGAAGATTTAACACTCTGTTTGCACTTTTCTCCTTCAGACTTAAGCGAAATAAAACCACCGCCATAAAGTGACTTTCGCTAATAGAGTCGATAGGCTGTTAGCAGTTATCCTAAAGGTTCGCTTATGACAAAGACTTTTACACAGCAAGGTGGCTGCTTATGCGGCGCAATCAGGTACCAATTAACCGCTAGCCCTTTTGCTGCAGATTATTGCCACTGTCGACAATGCCAAAAAAGTACCGGTTCTGTGCTTGGAGCTTGGATGGATTTTAATATCGATGAGATCAGCTGGTTAACCGGAGCGGTGACTGAATACCACTCTTCAGAATTTGTGCGGCGTGGTTTTTGTCATCAATGTGGCTCACAGATTAGTTTTAGGGATACCCGTTATCCGAGCTATTTTACCTTATCCATCGTGTCGCTTGATGAGCCGAATACAGTTCAGCCAACGTACCATATTCACACTGACAGCCAACTTAAATGGCTAGCATTGAACGATAGCTGTACTCGCTACCCTCAATCGAGAAGCTAAATATTGGTATTGCCCAGATCACGAACTTAACCAATTTTCACTTAATAATGGCATTCGCTATTACCTATCAAACAGCTAATTACTGCTTCCAGAGATAAGTTCTATCAGAATAGTCATAAAGCCATTCAGGGCGGTAAACGACCAATATTGTTATCGCCATTCCGTTTAGTAACGCTTCTGGAAATCCGAGTAAAGGAATGAGTATTAGATAGTTATCTGTAAGGTATAACCAATCATAATCTGTACTCAAATTTAGCCATATTGCCCAGCTAACAATGTGAACCAACATAGATATAAAAGCGTTGATAAATGCGCCAAAGAAAATATAGATAAACAGGTGATGAGGCAGGAATTTAAAGCATTGACTGTAAAAAATAAAGCAAACAAATAGCGGAACACACACGGCAAAAATCGCATAAAGAGCAAAATCTAACGGCTGCTTTAACACAAATATTGCAAAGAACAGTACAGGCAATAAAGCGATGATACTGGCCAGACGCCAACCAAACATAAGCATTAATACTACCAGCCCCAGGAAATGCACATGGATTTGGGCTGTGACACTGGCATTGATTAACCAAAGAGCATTGATTGCGAATGTGGCAATAAATACCCGAGATTGTTTTTTACCTGATGCTACCAGTTCAGAAAACTGTTCTTGTGGCCAAATGAGCCAGTACCAAAATACCAGTAGTACGGTTGCAATAACCCCTGCAAGGCTAGAGTTTAAGTTGATAGTATCGACGAGTTGTTGTAAAAATTGCATCAGCTATACACTCCCTATGCAGACAACCGAATGTAAAACATTTTAAAGCTCTGCTAACTTGCTTCAATATACGTTATGCTGGCAATTAGAAACCAATTTTTAACATAAAAATAATAATGAAAAAAATTTCTCTTTTACTTATTTTACTACTCTCTGCCTGTAGCGGCACACCTGAACTCGAGCCTGAAGAGTTTGCAGGCCAGCTTAGCGACTCATTTAGAACCGATATAAAAAGCAATGGCCTTAAGCTATTTACCTACCGTGCCAAGCTCGTGATAGACAGCAATGCTCAGCAGGCACTTCCCCATGAGCAGCGAGCAAAACAAAAAAAACGTTCAAGGAAACGTTATCAAGGGCCAGATCTAACTGCTTGGACACAAAAAATAGAGCATGGTCTTAGTCAGACAATCGAAATGACAGGCTACTGCCGCGAAGGTTATATAGAAATCAGCCGTTCTATTCAGTATGACCGAGGCAGTATTCGCGGCGAGTGTAATGAAGGTGCAACTGAGCTTGATATCGCAAAGTTTGATTCTTAAAGACAACAAAAAAGGGCTTCGTTTGAAGCCCTTTTTATAGCAAAGCAACTATTGTTAAGCGGTCAGTTCATCCCCTTTAGCCCCAAAACTCACCTTACCGAAATCCTCCAAAATAGCGTAACAAGCTGGCACCATAAATAGTACTAATGCGGTTGAAGCAAAGATACCAAATACCATGGAGATCACCAGCGGTTGCAGCACCTGTGCTTGTATACTGGTTTCGAGCAACAAGGGTAACATGCCCGCTGCGGTGGTTAATGAGGTAATAAATACCGCTCTAAAGCGTTCTTTACTGGCGCTGACGACCGCTTGGTGAACAGTCTGGCCCTCATCAACATGAAAGCGAATATATTGCACCAGTAGTATCGAATCATTAACCACCACGCCAGACAGCGCGATAAAGCCCATTATTGATGGCATACTCATCGAAAACCCAAGCAATAAGTGACCCCAGAACACGCCAATTAGCCCCAGAGGGATCACCGCCATCACAATAAGTGGTTCCAGGTAGCTCTTAAACTGCAAACTTAAAATAGCGAACACCCCTAACAGTCCCAGAATAAAGCCTGACACCATTGAGCTTTGAGTCGTTGCATTCTCTTTGACTTCACCTTCAAAGCTGACTCGTACACCTGGATAGCGCTCTATTAGCTCTGGCAGTAGCTCATCTTTAAATGCAGTATTGATCTCACCGGCATTAGCCAAATGGGTATCAACTTCACCTGTAATGGTGACAAAACGCATACCATCAAGGCGTGAGATCTTGACGTAATTACGTTGCCAAGCGAAATCAGCCACTGCAGATAATGGTACTTGATCACCAGAAGCGCTCAAGGTAATAGGGAAGTTAGCTAAATTCTCAAGCTTAGCCGCATCACTTTTATCAAGTTGTACGTCAATCTGAATACTCTCTGGGCCGACTTGAATGTAATCTGCCGTTTGGTGAAAATATGCGCCGCGTAACTGACTTGCTAACATCATACCGTTAACGCCATATGCTTCTGCCCCCGGCTTTAAAGTCATCAAAATCTCAGACTTACCTGGACGCATACTGTCCATCACGCCAGACACACCGTTAAAGCCACTGATATATTGTTGAACATCAATCGCAGCCGCTTTCAATTGGTGCAGGTCATCACCGCGTAAACGGATATCTATTGCCCGACCAGCAGGCCCCATAGAGGGCTGTTTGTACACTATCGCAATAGGATCAACCAGTTCACCAACTGTAGCCTCCCATTCACGGATAAAAGTATTAAGCAATGTTTGCCGTACTTCCGCACTCAACAGATCCACTTTTACCGTGGCAACATGCGCGCCAGTCTCATTGGCATCGGCATTAAAATTAAACCGCTCAGTGATATGTTGGATCAGCGGCTCGCCATCTTCATCTTTACTGTATTTATCATTAAGTAACTGCGCAGCATTAACAATTTGTTCAACCACATGCTCAGTTTGGGATAAAGTCGAACCTGGAGGTAATATCACCCGCGCTTCGACCACATCACCATCGAGTTCAGGAAAGCCAATAAACTTAACCACGCCACCAGCCGCAAGAGACACAGATAACAGCAATAGGCTTATGACTGCTCCCATAAAGGCGTATCGCCATGCAATCACCCACTCAACTGCAGCGACAAGATTGACGGTTCTGAAATGCTCGAAGCGGCGGTTAAATTCGGCTTTAAAGCGACTGGTTTTTCGCTCCTTACCTTGAGCTGCATGGGCTAAGTGATTGGGTAATATCAAAAATGCTTCAACCAAACTCACGGTTAAGATCAGCAACAAGGTTTGCGGCACGACCCGAAGCACTTTCCCCATATCTCCTTCCATAAAGGCGATACTGGAGAAGATAAATACTGTGGTTAAAAAGGAAGATATCACTCCAGGTAACACTCGCTTTACGCCTTGGATCACCGCTTCAGTTTTATTTAAGCCGCGCTCGATATGCGATGCTATCGACTCCGCGATAACAATGGCGTCATCCATCATGATGCCGATTGCCATCAAAAAGGCCACTAACGTCATGATATTAATGGTTAAGCCAACTTGTGCCATAAAAAACAAGCTACCCATGAATGCAACAGGTAACCCCATCGCAACCCAAAAAGAGTAACGAAAACTAAAGAATAACCACATGCAAAGAAATACGAGTAACACCCCTTGCCAACCATTCTTGATTAACATGGTTAGTCGGTCCCACAATAGCGAACTCATATCATTAGAGGTGCTAATGCTCACGCCATCTGGCGTACGCAGCTTTTCTGCATCTAAAAATCCAATCACTTCCTCTTTGAGGCGCAAAGAGTCTTGAGATTTATTTTTAAATACCGTCAATATCGCCGCTGGTTCACCATCGAAACGAATATGGTCTTCGTCAAGCTCAAACCTATCGGTCAGCTTGGCAACATCACGAAGCCGCACCACGCCTCCTTCAGCATTCGAGCGGATAACGATATTGGCGAGCTTGTCAGCTTCGACTTCTCGTTGATCGAATCGAATTAGGATATTCTTGCTGGCAGTCTCTAAGGTACCACTGGGTAACTGCACATTTTGTTGCTCAATCTGCGTGGCGACATCAGCCACACTCATGCCTAAACGTTTGAGAGCATCAAGCGAGATCTCGACCAACAACTGATGCTGAGAAAAGCCGGCTATTTCTACCTGACGAATGCTGGTATCAAGCTTTAAGCGTCGTTTAAAGTCTTCCGCATAGGCTTTGAGTTCTGGTTTGCTAGTCGCTGCAGATAGTGCGATATCGATGATCGGTTCATTAAAATCTAACTCCTCAACAATAGGAGGTTCTATTTCAGCAGGGAAATCCTTAATCGCAGAGATTTTAGTCTGAACATCGACAAGATTTCGTCCCAGATCCGCTTTATCATCAAGCTTGAGGGTCATTTGTGCCACGCCCTCAAGCGCATCACATTTGGTTTCAATAATGCTGCCTAAGCTATCAACAGCATCTTCCATACGCAGACAAAGGTTCTCTTCAACATCTTGCGGAGACGCGCCGGGCAATACCACGCGAGCGCTAATATAGCTTGGTGAAAATTCTGGAAAGGTTTCCCGTTTAAGCTCAGGTAACGCTTTAATACCCAAAATAATCAACGCCAACATCAATAGATGTGTTGCTGTTGGGTGACGAACAAAAAAGGCGATCACTGTGTTAGCCCCTTATTGTCACCAGTGGCATCAGCGCTATCACTCTGACGACGTAAAGCCATGCCAGTTACAGCCGGAATAATATCCGTCAGCACCAACTGCATATTGTCATAAAGCTCGCCCTGCACAGCTGCTTGGCCCTCTTGACGAAACAAAACCTGTACCTTGATAAGCTGTAAACTATTGTCGCTGTCCATCAGGTATAACTTATCGCCATGAAGTGCCCGCTCTGGCACCATCCAGTAGTCTTTAGCATTGCCCTTAATGCGGGCACTCACAAACATACCGTTAACTAACGGCGGCGCCTGACCAATTTTAAGCTCTCGATATTGTTGTTCAACTTGCAGTACCACGCTGACCGTTGCCAAAGTTGGATCAACCGTTTCACCTATACGACTTATTTTGGCCGGCCACTTAAACACATATGCAGCACTTTTAAGCGTTACTTCTGCGGTTAAGCCAAGTGCTTCAGCGTTGGGCAGTTGCTTGTCAAAAATAGCTGGCTTATCGACAGTTTTCATTAAGGTCATTAGATCAGCTAAAGATAGCTGTGCTTCCACTTCCATGATTTCGGTGCCGTTGATTCTTGCTAGCACTTGCTGTGGTGCCACCACTTGATTATTTTCAACGTTAACTTCAGATACCCGTCCTTCAAATGGTTGGCGGATCTCCGTTTTATCGAGTTGGCTTTGTGCTTCCTCTTCCCTTGAAACAGCTTGTAATAGCTGTGCGCGCAACACATCTGTCTCATTCGGCATTAGATTGAGACTATTATTGAGATCTTGGATCTTCTGTTTCTGCGCTAATACATTTTGGCGTTCGCCATCAAGCTCTGACTGGGAGATGAGATTTTTCTTTCGTAGCGTCTCTTTACGCTTTAGATCGGACTTAACCAATTCATAGCGGTTAGTCTCAATATCGAGTGATAGCTTAAGGTTTTCCAGCTGCAGAGCTTTACCTTGTAACTGCCCTTCCAGCGCTTTTCTATCAGCCTGGGCTTGGGCAAGACGAATTTGATAGTCGAGTGGGTCAATCGATAACAGCAGCGTGCCTTCGGGTAACATTTTACCGACAGCTAAATCTGGGTGTTTATAGATGATTTTTCCGCCCACTTCAGGAAGCAATTGCCATTGAACTTTAGGTGCAACACGGCCAAACGCATCAACCTGAGCGATGACAGAGCTTTGATTAAGTGGCACAACGTCAACCAATTTGCTCTGCTCAGACATCTCTTCTAGTGGCGGATGTCCCTTAAATGATATCACTGCAAAAAGTGTTACCACACCAACAGCCAAAGCAGGAAAAAAATACCAACGCTTACCTTTAATTATGTCCATCAGTCTTGCTCTCCAAATAACCCCTGCTCTAGCAGTTTTATGTTGTGTTGCGTCAATTTTGTGTAAAAGTCGCTGTCGAGTTTAAAGCCGTGTAACTCAGCCATTGGGGCTGGAATGATGTAAGGAAACAGCATCAAACTCATCATCGACATTTTGACTAACATGGGATCCGTGCCGGTACATTTTTCGAGTAATGGTTTAGGCATGGGGATCAAGTTAGCCAAAGGGGAAAACAGCTTAAATACCACCGCTTTAACTTCCATCGAACCTTCAGAGTTCATTAATCTAAACAAAAAGCGTGGAAACTCGGGGGTGACACTCATCGTTTGGTGAAAATCATTGATAATATCTGCCATTATCGATTTTGTATCGGCAGTTCGAATTCGCTTACTGCGCTCTATCACCGGCTTTAAATGCTCAACCATCATGGCCTCAAACAGGCCTAATTTATTACCAAAATAGTAACGGATCATGGCCATATTTACGCCTGCTTCGTCGGCGATTTGGCGGATACTAACCTTGTCAAAATCAGAGGAGAGAAAACAGACTCGGGCAGCGCAAAGAAGCGCTTCTCTAACTTGAGTAGCTGTTTCTGTTTGATTTATTGCTGTTGTCATTACATCAGACTTGGTGTTATTCACTTGAATAACACTAAGTCTACTTGCTCAATACTACTTTTGCATGGTTTATTGTTATTCAAAAACTACGCTTTCGAATAGCCGCTACAAGCAAATGATTACAGCAGTTTGAAATTGATTTGATAAAGTTGCTCTATTTCAGGATAGATCTCTCTGATGAGAGTTTTGAGCTCTGCAAGTGTCATATTCTCCTGCTCGGCATGCAACTGATTGAGATCGTCAAACTTGACCCAAGCAACCGACAAGATTTCAAGCTGGCCATAACAGTGACTCGTTTCCAAGTTAGCCACATGCACTGTTTGCCCTGCCTCAAAATAAGACTCGCTGTGATCTCGCAAAGTTATTGTCTTTTTGCCCGCTAGAATGTCAGATTCAAATCGTTGGAAAAAGGTGATGGTTTGCATATTGTTCTCAAGCCAATAGTTAAAAGAGGAGACTAACAATAAATCAGTCTCTAGGTTAACTTTAATCTACAACTAGCGAGTTGAGTCACGATTATTTTTAAGCTATTGGATCTAGCACTAAGCGATAGAGTGCATTAGGTAATTGCAATTAGGTGAAAGCTTATCGAATTAAAATGAGTACGGTGGCATCGTGAGGCACTTTAGGGTAAAATCCGCTTCCGATTTCAAGCTCAGCGTCTATTGCGCTAAACTTATCTTAGATTGACGTTATCGTAGAGAACCCATGAACAGAAAACAGAAAATGATCAAATTGTCGGCTAAGCGTGCTAAAGCTCGTCTTAATAAGCACACTCCGCCTACGATCAAAAAATACGTATCTAAGGCTGAGCGTGCGGAACAACAAGCAAAGCTTGCCGCAGAAGAATTAGCTAAACAGAATGAAGCAGCAACTGAAGTTGATGCACAAGCGAGTGACACAGACAGTGCACCCGCAAGCTAATTAGCCATATTTTGTTGGGCTTATTTGGTTGACGACTCTTCGCCTTTTACACCGATAAGCTCAGTAATTTCATTACTCGCCTCACAATCTTGCTCTTCCGTCACCATCGCCATATTGGCACATGATGATGACATCGGATTTTGGCTACTCAAGCTAAGCTCTTCATCAAATTCACTCGCAGCTTCAGTTTCTGCCACAGACACTGTTTGTAGATCACTCTCGGTTTCAAACTGGCCTCGAACCTTCTCCACTAAGCGATAAGCCACAAGTACGCCAAGTACACCAAAGATGATAGAACCTATTGCTTGCCCTATAAGTACGCCGTAAACCCCACCCCATTGCGCGCCAAAATACACAAAAGGGATAATACCAATTGTGGCTTTACCCACATTAAACAGCGTCGAGTATTTGGCTTTGCCTAAGTTGTTAAACGAGGCATTAGCAACAAACAGGATCCCTGAGAAGATGAAAAATACCGCAATATAACTACAGAAAAATAGAATAAGCTCTGCTGCATCACCCTGCATATCAAACACACTCACAATTTGATTGCGGGTTAAAAATAGTAATAGCGAAACCACTAGCACATAAACACTACAAAATTGAATTGCACGGGTAAGTGACTCTTTTACTCTGCCAAACTCCTGAGCACCATAGTTCTGCCCCACAATGGGACCAACCGCTCCAGATAGCGCGAATATCATACCAAAAGAGACAGGAATTAAGCGGCCTAGGACTGCCCAACCAGCAACATAACTATCCCCAAAATCAGCAATAGCACGTGTCACCACGGCGTTACCAATTGGGGTTGCAACATTGGTTAACATTGCAGGGCCAGCAATGGCAAAAATAGGGTTTAGGTCGGCGATGAAATGATCTAAGTTAAAACGGCCAAACAATTTATGCTTAACAATCACTCCTCTAGCGGCCACAACAAACACTGCTAGACGTGCCAATACTGACGCAACTGCAGCTCCTTCGATCCCCATGGCAAACATAAAGATAAATATAGGGTCAAAAACCGCATTAACCCCGCCACCAATCAAAGTTGATATCATAGACAGCTTGGCGTCACCCACTGCTCGCAGTGCGCTACCTAGCGCCATTGCCAAACAAATAAGCGGTAATGAAGGTACCAAAATATAGAGATAACCCGCGGCTAACTCGGCAGTTTTCCCAGTAGCCCCCACCAGCGACAACAGTTCTGGGATAAACAAAAATACAATAACCGCAACCACAACACTCACCAGTAATGTCACTACGGCGCTATTAAGTAATAATCGCTTGGCTTTTTCCACCTCTTTAGCACCAATGGAACGTGACACCAATGCACCAAGGGCAATCGATAAACCAATACCAATTGAGGTCGTAAAAAATGAGATTGTGCCAGCATACCCCACTGCGGCGGCGAGCTCTTGCTCACCTAATAAACTGAGGAAAAAGATATCTAACAGGTCAACCACAAATAGCGCTGAGATCCCCACCGCAGCAGTTGAGCTCATCACCAAGATATGGCGCAGTATCGATCCTTGTATAAACTTGGCAACTGCCATAAAACCTCTTAATCCATTTGACTAACTGAGCTGCACATTAAACGCGATGTGCAACATTCTATTGGCGGGGGTGACTCCATCATTGAGTCAAGTCGCCAGCACTAAATATCGGCTTCTAGCTCGCTACCGCATTTATCACAGTACAGCGCATTGGTTTCATGACCCACTTTTAAGCAATTACTACAACGGCGTAAATCTTTGTGTTTACCTATCTCTTGTGAGATCTCAGCGGTTAAAATCCCTGTCGGTATCGCAATAATCGAATAGCCAAGCAGCATGGTAAATGCGGCAATCGCCTGGCCTAAATTAGTTCCAGGGGTAATGTCACCATAACCTACCGTTGTAATTGTCACTATCGTCCAGTAGATAGATTTAGGGATTGATGAAAAGCCATTATTAGGCCCTTCAACAACATACATAATAGAGCTTAACACCACGACGATTAAACTGACTGAAAAGAAAAAAATAAATACTTTTCGGCTCGATTGCATCATCGCTCGAAGTAGCAGATTACCTTCACTTAAATAGCGTAACAACTTGAAGACCCTAAAAATCCTAAACAGCCTTAGTACTCTGATCACCATAGTAAAATTGGCACCTGGGAATACCAAAGCTAGATATGTCGGCAACACTGAAAGCAGATCGACCACCCCATAGAAGCTCTTAGCGTACTCCAATGGTTTTGCAGAGCAATACAAACGCAGCAGGTATTCGACAGTAAATATAATGGTGAAACACCACTCTAAGATAATGATTATCTCGCCGTACTGCTGGTGAATATGAGCAACGGTATCTAAAAAGACCAACATGACGCTCAAAATAATACAAACAATGAGACTAATATCGAAAAAGCGACCTGCGGGGGTGTCTGTTCCAAAGATTATTCGGCGAAGTTTAAGTTTAAATAAGCTTTCCGAGTCAGTTTCTGTAGCCATCTATAGCGCCGTTCCTTGCTGTGAAGCCGCTTAACATTCAACTGACATACGCTGAATTATCAAGGTATTAAATTGGGTGATATGAATAGTGTGACACGCAAACAAGCTGAGCTCAAAAATAATCTTAAACATCTACGTCAACAATCGCGAGATTTTGAGGTAACATAAGCCTAATTTCTACATGCTAAGGGCATTAGGCTCAGGGTTGTAAATGCAGGTTTTCTTGTCAACAATTGTTTCGTTATTACTGCTGTTTAGTGTTTTCCAAGCTAATGTAGCCCATGCCAGTGGTAAAGCTGATTTGGTCGTCGTCACTAAATCTGAATCAAGTTTGTCGCTGCTACGCGAAGGTAAAGTGTTAAAGTCTTACCGCATTGCCATGGGTGATAACCCCGTTGGGCATAAACTAACAGAAGGCGATCAACGCACACCAGAAGGACGTTACTTACTGGACTATAAGAAGTCAGACAGCGCTTATTACCGCTCTATTCATATCTCCTACCCTAATGATGAAGATCGCTTACGCGCCAATGCTCTGGGCATAGAGCCCGGCGGTCAGATCATGATCCACGGTGAAAATCCAAATTCGAGCCTGAGCCCGATTGAAGCACAGCAATACAATTGGACTGATGGCTGTATTGCCGTAACCAATGCAGAGATGGATGAGCTTTGGCGTGCTATTGATGAAGGCACTCCAATTGAGATCTGGCCATAACGCTCCGCAGCTCACTAAATTAAAACGTTAGATTAAAACAGTAGGCCCGTTTACCAAGCGGGCGTCAGCAGAGTAAAATTAATGACCTATGAGCAACTAACCAGCAGTTGGCCAGCCTTTAGCCAATCTATTATTCAGTTTATGAGCGAGCTTGGCTTGGATAAACTGGCACTTGAATGCGACCATACTGCGCTGCGAGTCAATAGCACCCAAACTGCACAGCAGTTACAACATGAGTTTGCACAGCATGGCACAATCATCTCAAACAACATGATTAATGGCCGTCCTATTTTAATCATTGAACTAAGCCAGCCTTTACTGCTTGGTGATATGACTATCGATTGCGTTGAACTGCCCTTCCCTGGCGAGAAGTCCTATCCGGCAGAAGGTTGGGAACATATTGAGTTGGTTTTAAAATCAGATGCTAAAGAGTGCGAAACTCTCAGCCAAGATCTGTTAGCGGCATTACCAAGCCTAAAGCCAGTGCTAGCTGGTGAGACCCAAGTGAAAGTTAAGATGAGTTCACCAAAAGGCGATAAAGAGCGCTTGGCTAACCCGACCATTGCCTTTAAAAAATCGGGTATTTGTATCAAGGTTCATTCTCACGGCATAAAAGCGGTTATCGCCTCTGAAAGTGAGCAGTAACAGCGCTAAAAACGCAAAGCAGCTACGATAAAGTTGCTGCTTTTTTATGGCAGAAATTACTGCTTTATCATCTGCCTAAAACTTAAAAAAGACATAAACACAAAAAACAGCGGGTCACTCCAACCTAATCCAACAAGAATGCCTGTGAACGCGGCCTTCAGAGTAATAAAAACACCGATAAGATTGGTAAGGAATAAGGCGATAAATAACTTTTTAGCCAAGGCTCCTTTATCGATGTCTCTAAGCAAAAAACAGATAGTGGCGATACCAGCTAAAAATATACTCGTATGCTGTGACAAAAACAGTGCATACTGATCATTGATCTCTACACCATAAATTGGCCACATCTGTGTTGGAATAAAAAACAATGCCAAAGCAAACAGCGCGTAAATCACAGCATGTAAAGTTAAAATTTGACTATTATTCATCGCCTTTCCTCTGCAGCTATTTTATCCGATTGGACCATTGTTAATTGCAGACAGCGCGGAATTCACTGCGAAGATCCGGCCCCGAATATTTTCAATGCCCATTTTACTCAATCGTGCTGAATGCATTGTTAGATATGCTCCGGCTGACTTTTCATCTTCAAATAAGTAGATCCCACCGCCCAATTTTTCTGACCCACTTTCAGTCCAAATTTTCCAGATCATCCCAGGCTCATGATTAATCGATTCGGCTAACTCTTTAAGCATGCTCGCCATCTCACTGCCAAATGGACCGCTATAATCAAAATCGACTTGTAGTAATGTATTCATAATCTCTCTCCAAAATTGTGTCGTAACAGACAAGTTACTCGCTAGATAACGCACTATCAGTGCCGAATTACTTGCGATAACGACTATAATACTTATAAAATTTGGACATAAAAGTTCATAATGCTGCCAGTTAATGTAGGCAAAATAGACCATGAGATTAAAAACAACATTAGAGCAATGGCTCACGCTGTCTGAAATAGATAAAGCAGGCAGTATTCAAGCTGCTGCAGTAGCCTTAAACAAGAGCCATACAACGCTCATTTATGCCGTTCGTAAATTAGAAGAGCAGCTAGGGGTGACACTGCTTAAAGTTGAAAAGCGCAGAGCCATATTGACTGATGACGGAAAGTCATTACTTCGAAGAGCTCAAACCATGCTTGAGCAAGCCAAAGTTTTGGAGGAGATAAGTAACCAGCTAGTTCAAGGTGTTGAATCTGAACTAACCATTGCAATTGATCATCTATGCAACCGCAACTGGTTATATGCGCCAATGGCGCTGTTTTTCGAACAAAACCACAGTACCTCGGTGCAAGTGATAGAAACCTCACTGTCTAAAACTCAACAGATGGTCACCGCTGAAAGTGCTGACATTTCAATTATTACCCTGCCAATAACCAACCATCCGTCAGAAGCTTTTGGCGTGGTAAGCATGCTACCTGTGGTCGCTAAAAATCATCCGCTAGCAACTAAAAACCAACCTTGTTTAGCCGATCTCAGCAGTAGTAGACAAATAGTGGTGCGCGATCTGGGTCGGCAAGATAAGCAAGATGTCGGTTGGTTAAAGTCTAATCAGCGCATCACCGTCGATAATTTTGACCATGCAGTGCAAGCCATGTTGCAAGGACTCGGTTATTGTCGGTTACCACAACATGTTATTAAGAATATTCCCAGTAATAGCGCTGTAGTATTACAAGTAGAGCATGCGCAGCAATATCAAGTGCCACTGCATATCACGCTGCCTAAAGGCGCAAAATCGGGACCGGCGGCAAAATACCTGTACCAGTTGCTGCTAGAGTCAGTTAATACTCGAAGGTAGAAACACGAGCTATTTGATTATATACATACCCTCGCTTGCAGGTCGGCTCAACTTAAAACCAAACTTAGTGTAAAGCTCTGGAACATCTGCCATTAAGGTGATGTAAGCACCTTTAAAGGCTGCATTTTCAAGGTAGTCCATAATGCTTTGCATGATGAGTCGGCCAAAACCCTGCCCTTGAAAATCAGGATCGACAGCAACATCAACAATATCAAAATTTAACGCCCCATCACCCACCACCCGCCCCATAGCAATGGTGCGCTCAGCAGTGCAGATATGCACACCATAAAGGCTATTAGGCAATGCCTGTTTTGCAGCCTCTAGCGGCCGAGGTGTTAAGCCTGAGATTAGCCGTAAGCGCACAAAATCGTCGGCATTAACAACCTGCTCAATAATGGTATAACTGTGATTGGTCATTTAAGCACTCTTAGCTAGCATTGCAATTTTCAAGCTACTTTAGCATAAGAGTTTAGCGATTGGCCGCAAAGAAAAAAGCGCGCCCTGTAGACGCGCCTATTTTAAATGCTTAACCGACTAAAGACTCATGGTTAATGCTTGCTGCTGATAACTAAGCCTTGCCATCTGTCCTTGATCAACAAGCTCGAGTGCCTTGAGTTTAAAAGGGGCTTTCAGGCCTGAACGCTTAATAGCAGCGGCATCTAAATCAAGTGATATTGTCGATGAGTCGGCTGTTAACCAAGCAGCAGATTGACTCGTTAAAATGAGTATATCTTTGCCTGTCATATCTGTGCCGGTGAGGGCAGCATTGACACCAAAACGACCCTCTTGCTGTAGCTCAACCGCAAAAGTTAACTGCAAAGGCAGCCCATCCAGCCACTGACTTTCCACATTACTGCTTAGTTTCGCACTGGCGACAAACTGCTTAAAAGCGGTTTTGACTGTCCTATAAACGGCTTGGCCATTCACTTGAGTTTGCACATTAACTTGGATCTCGCTCAAACCGGCATTGCTAGAAGGCATGTTCGATATCGTCGGCAACGTTGCCTGCCACTGGCCATTTACCTGCTCGACCGCCAATGTCTGAATATTGCCATTGGCGTGCTTTAAACTGGCTTGTGGCTGCAACGCTGTTTGGCTATTACTTAACTGCAAAGTAAACGGCATTGTCAGTTCATCACTAGCGACGCGATTGTTGGCTGACAGCTTTAGCTTATAAGGCGAGCCTTTCTCTTTAACATTTAGCAGGTATTGACCACTTTCCGGTAACGGCTGTGCTACCGTTAGTTTATAGGTACCAGCTGTTGCACTGCTCGATAACGTCAGCGCACTTGAATGGTCAGCAAGCCCTGCCGTTGCTAGCGCGTCAGCATCCGTTAGCGATTGTATGTAAGACGCCTTGTTATCTGCTTTATCACCCACCTTCTGTAATTGAAGTTGCTCAGGTGATATCGACCGGCCTTTAATTATGGCGCCAGAACGATTATCAGCCCTTGGCGCAACGCGGATAATGCTTGAAGGTTGGCTTATCGCAAGCTTAACCCCTTTGTTAAGCTCTGCTCCAGACACTGTCATCCAAAACTCATCACTTTCGCTGCGGGTATTTGATTGTGGTAACGCTAAAGCCTGTTGATTAGGCATTGAATTAACAAAACCGATCTTGTCTTTACTGTTGTTAATCGCATCTAAAGTCGGTACTTGAATATTGCCAACTGTTATATCCCCAGCTTGCACCATTGCCAACGTAAACTGCTTACTCACAACTTGCATATTCTGTTCAAGCTCAGGGGTTTGTTGCTCCTCGCTTTGACAGCCAGCAAGCATAAATCCAGCGGTGATAGACACCAAGGCGTTCGTTAATCTGTTCATTGGTGGCTCCTAAATATGATCGCGAATGAGACGGTGAAGGTTAAAACAAGCGCGTCGGCTTTGCTGGTGACTGAGTGGCTCACGCCCTGCCGTGCGCTGTTTGTCAGTAAACCAAACCGTTCCAGCTGCGCTTTGCGAGCGGCACTCCAAGAAACCATCAGAGCAATCATCTAGCCAATTCTGTGTGGTTTCTAACGCCACTTGATACTGATAACCGGCGCAGTAACTATCCCCGTCCCAAATGGCTGAATCCACGTCAGAACCGACTACCACTTCAAAAGGGCTACTTAGCCCTGGGCGTCCTGTAGTGCCATGTAACCAAGTATTGTTGTAATGTTGCATCCAGCTCACTTGCTGCTGTTTAACGGCATTGCTACCATAGCCAAGTAACCACCCCAGAGAGGTTTCAAACACATTGCCTTGGTTAACAGCGTCAGCCAATGGCGTACCACCGCTAGAAGGTGCTAGGGCTACGACCCGTTTAGTGACATTGATAATATTGGGGTAACGACTATCCCAAGTAGGGTTCGAGAGCAGCCAACGCACCACATTTCCGCCGTTTGAGTGCGTGATCATAGTGAGAGAGTTAATCTGCTTGTCGCTAATAAAACTCGACAACTGCTGCGCTAAACATCCCGCAGCGGCCTCTTCCCACATGTATTGGTCAAAATCAC
Source organism: Shewanella sp. 10N.286.54.B9 (assembly GCF_041468565.1). NCBI lineage: Bacteria > Pseudomonadati > Pseudomonadota > Gammaproteobacteria > Alteromonadales > Shewanellaceae > Shewanella > Shewanella sp. 10N.286.54.B9. The sequence goes on along the minus strand of NZ_JBFRIY010000030.1, from coordinate 2,814 downwards.
AATTAATCACTACGTAATTATCAGGCTCATTGATCCCTTGCCTGACGGTATCAACAAACTCCGCACTCCAATAATCGTTAAGCGCATCGGTCTGATGACCTGTTCCATGTATAAACGCAACCCCAGTTGCACTGTGCACCAAGGGGCTAGTTGCGACCAACACCAGTAAGGTGAGTTGTTTTAAGATCTTCATTTATTATCTCTATTATTGTTTGAATTGTTATTGTCTGAATTATTTTGAGAGTTCAGAGATCTGACCTCTTTCGCCAACCTAACGATTAGAAAATGAGCTATCAAGACAAATTTTAGGCACGTACGTACCAGATAAACAGATGATTTAATGATGATTGTTTAAAACAAAAAGCAAACAATACAACCAGTGCTTTAGCAAGCACTAAATTAACAATGCCATTGTTTGAATTGCAGTTAAAATAATTTATAAATTAATTTAAGCAGAGGTAACTCTGGCAGTGTTTTATGTGGAGAAAGCAACCTAAGACATGATAATAGAATTTTAATAATTACTGTTTCAGCATTAAATAACGCCCAAGTCGCCTCAAATTAACTCATGAGGCGACACCGAGATTGATACGGTAAATTACAAATTCAGTAGGTAATCCAAACCGCCAGTTATTGCAGCTACTTGAGCAATAATGCAGTTTTCATCATCAACTAAGGGGCTATCTGGGTAGACTTCAGTAGTGGTCACATATTTAGCGCCACTTAGCCCTGCGCATAATCCTAACGCCTTGGTTGCATAATTGATTACCCCAAACTGAGCCAGCTCAACCCCTATAAGCTTACCGCTGTCATCAGCTGGCGCAATATGGGTCACTTGCTCAACTTCAGTAATAATGGCTTTTTGAAAATCAGCTTGAGGATGAATGGTGTCGCCCACCAGATAAAAGCCATCGGGGATATTCCAATTATCATGCACACTAGCATCGCGAGCAGCTAAAGCTGGTCTAAACTCGCTGTTATCAGTATCGGTGGTTTCATGTAGATCAATATGGGCAAATATTTGCTCGTTAATCGGCGCCAGATAAGCTAATAACGCAGCAGACTCTTCAGCAGGACTGTCGCTATAGAATGAGCGATTAGGGTCAATCGCACTTGAGTTCCAGCGATTTATCGTCTCATAGCCCCAAGGGCTCACACAAGGAATAAGCACGATATTAAAATGTTCGGCATAAGCTTGCGCTTTGGTTTCCATAAAGCGGATGGCACCTTGCACACCGCTAGTCTCGTAGCCATGGACCCCACCTGTCACCAAAATAATCGGCTTCTCAGCCTGCCAGTCACGAGTTTTCAGTGCGTACAACGGGTACTTAGCTTCATCAACAGACAAAGCGCCATACTGCTCTAGCGTGAACTTTTCACCCAAAGCCAACACTTTCGTTAATACTTGCTCCTTGTAAGAGCGTTTAACAGACTGTAAAGCAAGCCAAGCAGACTTATCGGTATCATTCCATTTCTGGCCAGGTGTACCTATTGGGTAATGTTCAGCAGCGTTCATCGATTTTCCTTTTTAAGCTAGGCTATACACAAATTATTATTGGGGTTAGACAGTGTATTGAGACTTGGTAGAGAGCATCGAATCATAAACATCGCAGCCTTTGAATTCAATCACAGCGTTATGAATGTTATATAAAACAGCTCAGTTATTTTTATTTAAAAACTCTAATACCACCCGGTTAAACAATTCTGGCTGTTCCCACTGAACGGCATGGCCAGCTTCTGGTACCAACAGAGTCTCACTATGGGGTAACTCCCGCGCGGCCGCGCGCATCATCGACGGCGGCTGATATAAGTCTGCCCCGCCAGCAATAAACAAGCTGGGTATGTTAGCTGCGCGGATTTTCTCCCAAGTAATTGTACTTTTCGCTGGCTGACCATGCCTAACACCATCCCCGCGTGACTTCTTCTCCATTGCAATCCACTGCTTTACGCCCTCCGGATGCGCCCAGCGATAAGATGGGCCAAGCTCTTTAAATTCAGCTGGCAAATCGTTAAAACTCTCTGGCAAGATGGAATCCAATCGTTGATCAATATTGTTATCCCATAATCCAAAGAGGCTACAAACAATTGTCATACTCAGCAGTTTTTCCGGGTAAGAGACCACATAATCTGAAACGGCAAAGCCACCCGCAGCTAATCCAAGAATGTGAAATTTATCGACATTTAAATGTTCGACTAACGCATTAAGGTCGTCAGCATAATTACCAGTATCGCTTTCTGAACCCGCTGGAGACCCAAAATAGCCACGTCTCGAATAGGCGATAGTTCGATATCCCGCCTTTGCAAAAGCCGGTTGCTGATAAGGCCAAGTTAACGCACTCCCCCTGCCGGGATGCAAAAGAATAACCACTGGGCCGTCACCGCCGGTATCCCAATAGTAAAGCCCCGCTCCAGAAGAAAGAGACAACACCCCTTCATTGACAGCCGCCTGTTTAGGAACAGCTAGGTACTTGGCTTCAATTTTGCTGTTATTAATTTCTACGCTAAGCGCCTGCGCGCTCCATGACGCACAGTGGCTGGCTGCTATAACAGCAAGTGTCACTATTTTTATCAGCGCCTCGCTTTTTTTACTGCGAACTTTATTTAATCCTTTATTCATCCCATCTCCCTGAACGCATAATCAATTGCCAGCCATTGTTAATCGCCGCGTTCAACATGCAAGTGCACCATTACAGCTAACTCATTGAAGAGACAGTCATCCTGAAGCTTCTGCTAATGTTTATGTGCGACCATAACACAGCAAAGGACTCCAAGATGACTTATACCCACCTTAGCATGTCTGACAGAAAAGCTATT